>DMID01000252.1:868-12742 GCA_003449195.1 Lysobacteraceae bacterium
CCTGTTCCTGGCCGGCGAGCCGGACGCGGTACGCGGTTTCTACGCCGCGTTGCGCGGGGATGTGCGGTTTGCCGGCCTGTACGTCAAGTACAGCGAGAGCCGCCACCAGCCCTTTGGCCGGCTCAAGGTACGGGTCAAGCCGGAAATCATCAGTTTCCGCCACCCCGAGGCCACGCCGCTGGCGGCGGGCGAGCGGGCACCGTCGGTCGACCCGGCCACGCTGGCGCGCTGGCTGGATGCCGGCCACGACGATGCCGGCAAGCCGGTGGTGATGCTGGACACGCGCAACGCGCAGGAAGTGGCTTACGGCAGCTTTGCCGGCGCGTTGACCCTGCCGATCGACAAGTTCACCGACCTGCCCGCCGCGCTGGCGCCGCACCGGCAAGCCTTGCGCGATGCCACCGTGGTCAGCTTCTGCACCGGCGGCATCCGTTGCGAGAAAGCCGCGCTGTGGATGCGTCAGGACGGCATGGACAACGTGCTGCAGCTCGACGGCGGCATCCTCGGGTATTTCGAGCAGGTCGGCGGCGCGCATTACGAAGGCGAGTGCTTCGTGTTCGACGGCCGTATCGCGCTGGACCCGGCCTTGCAACCGCACGCGGACGAAGCGCCGGCCGCGGCCTGAATGCACCTGCCGCCGGCAAGGCGAAATCAGCGTTCCACCGGCAGCTGCTGATTTCATCCGGCCCCGCCTCCATCCTGTGGGCATGGACACGCCCACTCTCCCGTACTCGATCCTCGACCTCGCCCCCGTCTGCGAAGGCAGCGACGTCGGCGCCGCCTTCGGCCATGCGCTCGATTTGGCGCGGCACGCCGAACAATGGGGCTACCGCCGCTACTGGCTGGCCGAACACCACAACATGCCCGGCATCGCCAGCGCCGCCACGGCGGTGCTGATCGGCCACATTGCCGACGGCACGCGCAGCATCCGCGTCGGCTCCGGTGGCATCATGCTGCCCAATCATTCGCCGCTGCAGGTGGCCGAACAGTTCGGCACGCTGGCCGCGTTGCATCCCGGGCGCATCGACCTCGGGCTGGGGCGTGCGCCGGGTACCGATCAGGCCACCGCCCGCGCATTGCGGCGCTATCACGACGGCGCCGACCGTTTTCCGCAGGACGTGGCCGAGCTGCTGCATTACTTCGAACCGGCCGTGCCCGGACAGGCGGTGCGCGCGGTGCCCGGTGCCGGGCTGGAGGTGCCGGTGTGGCTGCTCGGTTCCAGCCTGTTCAGTGCGCGGCTGTCGGCGGCAATGGGCCTGCCGTTCGCGTTCGCCTCGCACTTCGCCCCGGATGCGATGGACGAGGCGTTGGCGATCTACCGCCGCGAATTCATTCCGTCCGCAAGGCTGGCCACGCCTTACGCCATGCTGGCGTTGAACGTGATCGGCGCCGAGTCCGAAGCCGAAGCGCGGCGCCTGTTCACCAGCCAGCAGCAGGCCTTCGTCAACCTGCGGCGCGGCATGCCGGGGCGGATCCCCGCGCCGATCGACGACATCGAGGCCTATTGGCAGCCACACGAGAAGCTCGGCGTGGAACAGGCGCTGGCCTGCACCGTGCTGGGCGACGAAGCCGGCGTGCGCGACGGGCTGGCCGCGTTTGCCGCACGCCACAAGCCCGACGAATTGATGTTCACCGCCAACATCCACGACCATGCCCTGCGGCTGCGCTCGTTCGACATCGCGGCGCGTGCCTGGAACGCCGTTTCGGGACGGAAAAACGCCTGAACAGGGGCCGATGGCATTTCCGTCCGGACCCGCGTATCGTGCGCGCCACTGTGTTTGCTGGGGTCACAATGAATCGTGGCCCGGTGAGTCGAATCGGTTGATCCGCTTCATCGTTCCGCCTTGTCAACGCCTGCAATCCAGTCATGGCCCCATTCCATCCGGCCATGTCCAATTCAACGTTCTCAAGGAGCAGCAACAATGTCCGACCGTCAGACCGGCACGGTGAAGTGGTTCAACGATGCCAAGGGCTTCGGTTTCGTCACCCAGGAAAACGGCCCCGACCTGTTCGTGCACTTCCGCGCGATCCAGGGCACTGGCTTCAAGACCCTGAAGGAAGGCCAGAAGGTCACCTTCGTGGTCGTCGAAGGCCAGAAGGGCCTGCAGGCCGACGAGGTACAGGCGCTGTAAGCAGTCCCTGAGTCGCAAGGCCGCAAAACGCCGGGCATGCCCCGGCGTTTTTCGTTTTCGGCCGGCTGCGGCGGCCACCATGACCGAGCCACGGCTGACGCGGGCATGACTGTTGCAGCGGGTTTCCTTGTGATGTGGCCGGGCAGCCCATACACTTGCGCCATCGGTTGACCGATACGATTTCCCGGGGATGCACTGGTTTCGACGGGGGTTGTGAAGTCGTCCGGAGCATGCCGAGGGGGCAGCTTTCCTCGTAAATCCAGCGGCAAAACTCATAGTTGCCAACGACGACAACTACGCTCTGGCCGCTTAAGGCCTAGCCCCGAACCCACTTGTGCCCGTGCTCGTGGATGTAGGGTCATCATCACGGGATCGCCCGAAGCTGCCGCCTGTCGGCAAGGGTCAAATCAAGCAGGCTGGTCCTCCGGTGCGCTTTGCGCGACGTGCTGCCGGGGGGCGAGACTCAACGTCGAGCTAAGCATGTAGCGCCGGGCATGGATCGCCTTCGGACGGGGGTTCGATTCCCCCCATCTCCACCAAATAGCAGTCCAACGCGGGACGAAGAAGGCCGGAAAGCCCAATAAAATCAAGGCTTCCGGCCTTTTTTGTGTCCAACGCGGTGCGATGAGGAGCATTGCAAGCTACCGTCTGGCGGCGGTAACTTTGGCGGGAACTCAGATACCGCCAAAAGGGTTACCGCCATGCCCGCTCCCGTCACGCCCCTGACCGATACCGCCATCCGCAAGGCCAAGCCCGGCCCTGACCAGATCAAGCTGCGCGACGGCGGCGGCCTGTACCTGCTGCTGCGGCCCGATGGCGCGCGCTGGTGGCGCTGGGACTACCGCCGACCGGTCACGGGGAAGCGCAACACCCTGAGCGTGGGCACCTATCCCGACGTGAGCCTGTCCGAAGCCCGTCAACGCCATGCCGAAGCCCGCAAGCTGCTGGCCGCTGGCGTTGACCCCGGCGAGCAGCGCAAGGCGGAGAAAGCCGCCGGTGCCGACCGTGCGGCCAATTCGTTCGAGGTGGTGGCACGCGAGTGGCTGGCGAAACAGACATGGGTGCCCGGCTACAAGGACAAGGTGGCCGCGTGGATGGGTAACGACGTGTTCCCGTACATAGGTGGCCGCCCCATTGCCGAGCTGACCGCGCCGGAGTTCCTGCGGGTGGCCCGGCGGATCGAGGAACGCGGGGCCATCGAATCGGCCCACCGGATCATGCAGAACTGCGGGCAGGTGATGCGCTACGCCATCGCCACGGGCCGGGCCGAGCGGAACCCGGTGGCCGACCTGAAAGGCGCGCTGACGCCGGCACAGGAAAACCACCACGCCGCCATTACCGACCCTGCCGGGCTTGGGGGGCTGCTGCGCGCCATCGACGGCTATACCGGCGACCCTGCCACGCGTGCTGCCCTGAAACTGGCCCCGTTGCTGTTCGTGCGGCCCGGTGAACTGCGACAGGCCGAGTGGTCGGAGTTCGATCTGGACAAGGCCGAATGGAACATCCCGGCCGAGAAGATGAAGATGCGCCAGCCGCACCTTGTCCCGTTGTGCGAGCAGGCCGTGGCGATCCTGCGGGAGTTGCAGCCGCTGACCGGGCGAGGGCAGTACGTGTTCCCCGGTGGCCGTTCCCCGCGCCGGCCGATGAGCAACAACGCCTTGAACGCCGCCCTGCGCCGTATGGGCTACGCCAAGGAGGTGATGACCGCCCACGGCTTCCGGGCCAGCGCGCGCACGTTACTGGACGAGGTGCTGGGCTTCCGGCCGGACTACATCGAACACCAGTTGGCACATGCCGTGCGCGATCCGCTGGGCCGGGCCTACAACCGCACGCAACACCTGCCCGAGCGCCGCAAGATGATGCAGGCATGGGCCGATTATCTGGACAGCCTGCGCGAAGGTGGCAACGTGGTGCCGCTGAGGGCCAAGGCGAGCTGAGTTTTTAACGAACACCCGCACCTAGCCCGACGGGGCGAAAAGCCGGACACCCTGCCGGCGTTGTTTGGGCGGAATCGCGTTTTGCGCACTTTCAGAATTATTTATCTTAAATTCACAAAATGTTCCACGGCCCCGGCAGAAAGAAGTATCTGCTTTTAGACGTGATTGAACGGGTTTAGCTGTTCTTGTTGGGGCAAAGACATTCCCCTGATTGGCTTTCAGAGTTGTCCACAACATCTGGCGTTGACGTCAGAAAATAACCCCATTATGTTGATCCTGTGACGGACGACATGGGATTCCTGTGTGTCCATCACGGGATGATGGCAATGCCCCGAGGGAGCCAATAAAAAAGGCCCCCACCGCGGCAACGGCAGGGGCCTTTGACCATCATCGTTGCAAGTCAATTACATCCATGATGAGCCGGAATCGTCCGGCCAACGGACTATGCAATGCGCATGGCCCACTAGGCAAGCGGTTTCGGCTCCCCTGTTCAACGGAGAGCCATGAGCACATCTGCACCCCACTCACTGTTACTGGCAGTTTCACCGGTCGCATTCAATCCGTTGCCCGTCACGGGCTTTTTGCGACTTTCCGAAGTTCTGAGGCTTTATCCGGTAGCCAAGTCCACTTGGTGGGCTGGCGTGAAATCCGGGCGCTACCCCAAGCCGGTCAAACTGGGCGAACGCTGCACGGCGTGGCGCGTTGAAGATATCCGCGCGCTGATCGAGGCCGCCGGCAAGGAGGCTGCCTGATGAATGGCCCCCAAGAAAAGCGAAGCCCGGCGCAGAGGCCGGGTGTCATGCGCAAGCTGGCGGGCTGGGCGCGCTGCAATTGTAGCTTCCTCGCTGAAGCGGCGGTGCTGTTGACGATGGCGACCGTGCTACTGCTGGAGGTGCTGCGATGAGCGCGTTTCCTGCATCTCCGGCCGAGGACATCGGGGGCACCCGGCAGAATCAAGGTTTCCGGCATCCCCATGCGCGCGCTGTGGGTACATACGGCGCAACCGTGCCCGAACCCGTAGAGGCTAGCGCGATGACCACGACGCGCTTCCTGTCGTTGTTTGGTGGCTTGCAGGCGTTTCAGACGTTCGATGACTCGCCGCGCAAGCTGCCGGGCCTGTCGCGCATCTTGCAGGGCAGCCTGACCGAGCATGCCGGCACGTTGGCCGAGTTGAACGCGCGTGGCGCTGGTGTCTTTTTCATGGTCAACGCGGGTGACGGGAAAGGCCGCAAGGCCGACAACGTGCAGCAGGTGCGCGCGCTGTTCGTGGACTTGGACGGCTCGCCGCTGGAACCCGTGCGGGATGCCACGCTGCCGCCGCATTGCATCGTGGAATCGTCGCCGGGGCGCTGGCATGCCTACTGGCGCATCGCGGATTGCCCGCTGAACAGGTTCAAGCCGTTGCAGCAGGCATTGGCCCGGCGCTTCGATGCTGACCCCAAGGTGTGCGACCTGCCGCGCGTCATGCGCCTGCCGGGCTTCGACCATTGCAAGCGGGAGCCGTACACGTCGCGCATCGTCACACTGGACGCCGACCGGCCAGCCTACCGAGTGGCCGAGCTGGTATCCGCCTTCGGGCTGGATGCCGCACCTGTTGCGCTTCCTGTCCGCAAGCGCCGTACGCTGCCCGGCACGATCCCGGCAGGCGAGCGCAACGGCACCTTGCTGAGTCTGGCGGCGGGGCTGGTGCGCAAGGGGCACGATGCGCCCGCCGTGAATGACCGCCTGCAACGGATCAATGCCGAACGCTGCCAGCCGCCGTTATGCGCTTCCGAGGTGGATGCCATCGCCGCGCAGGCGAGCGGCTACGGTTCCGAAGGCTTCATGTTGCTGACGCACAAGCTGCTGGACTCGCCCGAATGGAGGGCGCTTCCCCCGCCTGCGCATGACGTGATCCTGACCGCCTTCCGCCGCTTCGATGGATTCAACAACGGCAACATCGCGTTGACGTGGGTGGACTTCGAGGGGCGCCCCGGATTCGGGGACAAGCACACGTTCTATCGACACCGCAGCCGCGCGCTGGCATCCGGCATCCTGTTGGCGAGGCCGGGAAAGAGCGCGCAACGCGGGCGGACTGCTGACCTGTTTCGCATCGCCGACCGATGGCTTCCTGAGCATTTGGTGTGCAAAACCCAACCTTGCGCCAGTGTGCAAATTGCCTACCCCTACATAGATAAACAGGCTGTAGTGGATTTGGGGTTGGAAGTGGGCACAAGCCGCAAACAGCGCGACACGAAACCGAGGGCCGCATGATGAAAGCGGGGCTTGCCGATGACGTGGTGAAGGCGCTGACCGCTGCACGGCGCACGCCGGGATGGAACAACCGCAATCCTGCCATCCGCCGCTTCGAGATTGGCCGCTACGGGCTGGATTGCACCCTGTACGTGGTGCCGGCACGGGCATGGGCCTATCGCCGCACCGAGCGGGCGATGCAGGCATGGCAGGCACAGGCATGAAGGACGCTGACAACAGGCAGGAACAGGCAGCATGACCGACCACCTGACTGCCGAGGAACGCGCCGCAATGGCCGAGGCCGGCGGCTACCTGAGCCGCAATCGCAAATATCTAGCCCGCCTGCAACGGGAGCGGCGCAGCACAATGGTGCGGATCGACTACATGCCCGCCGCCGAGGCCGTGGCGATCATCGAAGCCAAACGAGCAGAGCTGAGGCCGGGCAGCGTGGAAGCGACCAATGGCGCAATTCTGGATGCGATCCTGCGCGAATGGGCCAAGCTGACCGGGCTAAAGTGGAAGCCGATAGACAGGCCCAAGGGTTCGGCAGCCCATACCGGAATTAATGGACCCCTGCGCACGCACGCGCGAATGACTCCGGCGGCAACACCACAAGAACACGGCAAGGCACGGGGGGGCGTTGAAAGTCTGGACCGATTCAGGCTGTAGACCGGCTGTCCACGCTTGCATTCTCGCTAAGTCCAAATATTTGCAAATGAAACAATTGTCCGATGACCATCCGGCCCTGTAACGTCGGCACCCGGCCTGCCGCCAGCGCGCGACACCGGCTTCGCATTCCAAGCGACGCTCTGGTGGCGGTAACTTTGGCGGTAACTTTACGGCAATGAAATTTGAAACCCTTGTGGCACAAGCGTTTCCGGCGATTGTTCGATAGACCCCATCCCACCAAATTGCAGTGCAAAGCAGCATGAAAAGGCCGGACAGTCAGCATCCACTCGACTTCCGGCCTTTTTCTTGTCTGCATCGGCGAGTCAAGTCTCGCCCAACGTGATGATGCTGATACGGGGGAATATGGCATGACGGATGTGGCTGGCATGGAGCACCCCATCGGGCAAGGCGCAAGCGCGCTGCAGATATTGCTTGACACCCTGCGTGCCTCGGCGATGACCGAGCGCGAGAAGGGCACCTACTTCGAAGAACTGACGCTGGCCTACCTGCGCACCGAGGCCAGCTATCGCGACCTCTACAGCCGGGTCTGGACCTGGGCCGAATGGGCGCCTGCGCACGGCTTCACCGCCAAGGATGACGGCATCGACCTGGTGGCCGAGGAAGCCGGCACCGGCGCCATCCACGCCATCCAGTGCAAGTTCTACGCGGCGGACCACAAGCTGCAGAAGAGCGAGATAGACAGCTTCTTCACCGCTTCGGGCCGCAAGCCGTTTGCGCACCGGGTCATCGTGGCCACCACCGACCACTGGAGCGAGCACGCGGAGAACGCACTGGTGGACCAGCAGCCGCCGGTCAGCAAGATCACCCTGCACGATCTGGAGGCCAGCCAGATCGACTGGGCCAAATTCCAGCCGAAAGCCGCCGTCAGCCTGAAGCCGAAGAAATCCCTGCGCCCGCATCAGGACAGCGCGTTGAAAGCCGTCACCACCGGCCTCAAGGACGCCGATCGCGGCAAGCTGATCATGGCTTGCGGCACCGGCAAGACCTTCACCAGCCTCAAGATCGCCGAGGCTGTGGCGGGCAAGGGCGGACGCGTGCTGTTCCTCGTGCCCAGTCTGTCGCTGTTGCAGCAGACCCTGACCGAATGGGCACAGGAAAGCGCCATCCCGCTGCACAGCTTCGTGGTCTGCTCGGACAGCGATGTGGGCAAGAAGCGCGGCCGCAAGGAGGACGATGCCGTCCAGACGCTGGCCCACGAGTTGCGGTTTCCGGCCACCACCGACGCCAAGGCGTTGGCCAGGAACATCGTGCTGCGCCACGACGGCGAGCACATGACCGTGGTGTTCAGCACCTACCACTCCATCGAGGTCATCCACGACGCCCAGCACCATCACGGGCTGGCGGATTTCGACCTGATCGTCTGCGACGAGGCGCACCGCACCACCGGCGCCACCTTCGAGGGCGATGACGAATCCGCCTTCGTCCGCGTCCACGATGCCGATTACATCCGTGCCGCCAAGCGCCTGTACATGACCGCCACGCCGCGCATCTACGGCAACGATGCGCAGGCCATTGCCGAGCGCGACAACGCCACGCTTTATTCGATGGACAACGAGGCGTGGTACGGCAAGCAGCTGTACGTCATCACCTTCTCCGAGGCGGTCAAGCGCGGCCTGCTGGTGGACTACAAGGTGATCGTGCTGGCGGTGGAAGAAAACCACATCAACCGCCGCTTGCAGAGCCTGTTGAAGGACGAGAACAACACCTTGCGGGTGGACGATGCCGCCAAGATCGTCGGTTGCTGGAAGGCCTTGGCCAAGATCGGCCTGCACGAGTCGGGTACGGAGTCGCCCGAGCCGATGAGGCGTGCCGTGGCCTTCTGTCAGGTCATCGAGCCGGGCAAGGGCGGCAAGACCCACAAGGTCAGCTCCAAGGAAATTGCCGGCATGTTCCAGTCGGTGGTCGAGACCTATCAGGATGCGGAGGACATCGAGGACGGTGCCCGCCTGACCTGCCAGGCCGAACACGTGGACGGCGGCATGAATGCCGGCGAGAAGGAGGCCAAGCTGGACTGGCTGAAGGCCGAGACACCGCCGGATACCTGCCGCGTGCTGTCCAACGTGCGCTGCCTGTCCGAGGGCGTGGACGTGCCGGCGCTGGATGCCGTGCTGTTCCTCACCCCGCGCAACTCGCAGGTGGACGTGGTGCAGTCGGTCGGCCGCGTCATGCGCAACGCGCCGGGCAAGCGGCGCGGTTACGTCGTGCTGCCGGTGGTGATCCCCGCCGGCGTCGAGCCGGAACGTGCGCTGGACGACAACAAGACCTACGCCGTGGTCTGGCAGGTGCTGCAGGCCTTGCGCAGCCACGACGACCGCTTCGACGCGATGGTCAACAAGATGGAGCTGGTTGGCCCGGACCGCAGCAAGATGGAGGTGGTGGCCATTGCCGACACCGTGCAGCGCAAGGCTGCCCGGCTCACCGACGGCAATGCGGCCAAGGCCGCCAAGGCCAAGGGCAAGTACGCCATCGGCGAGGCTCGGGGAGACTATCCCGCCGAAGTGCAGGGCGAGTTCGCCTTCGAGGTCGGCGAGATCGAACGCGCCCTGTACGCCAAGGTAGTGGACAAGTGCGGCAACCGCCACCACTGGGAGGACTGGGCCAACGACATCGCCAAGATCGCCCAGACCCACATCGACCGCATTACCGCGCTGCTGGAAGACCCTGCGCAGGTTGCGGCCCGCAAGGCCTTCGGTGCCTTTGCCGCCGAATTGCGTGATGACCTCAACGACAAGGTCAGCGATGCCGACATCATCGAGATGCTGGCCCAGCACCTGATCACCAAGCCGGTGTTCGATGCGCTGTTTGCCGATTACAGCTTTGCCAGCCACAACCCCATGTCGCGCGCCATGCAGGCCGTGCTGGATGTGCTGGAAGGCGAGAACCTGCACAAGGAAGCCGTCACCCTGCAAGCCTTCTACGACAGCGTGAAGCTGCGGGCCGAAGGCATCGACAACGCCGCCGGCAAGCAGAAGATCGTGGTGGAGCTGTACGACAAGTTCTTCCGCAATGCCTTCCCCAGGATGACCGAGCGCCTGGGCATCGTCTACACGCCGGTGGAAGTGGTGGATTTCATCCTGCACAGCGTGGACCACCTGCTGCAGAAGGAGTTCGGGCAGACGCTGGGCAGCAAGGGCGTCCACATCCTGGACCCGTTCACCGGCACCGGCACCTTCATCACCCGGCTGTTGCAGTCCGGCCTGATCAAGCCCGACGAGCTGGCCTACAAGTACAAGCACGAGCTGCACGCCAACGAGCTGGTGCTGCTGGCCTACTACATTGCCGCCATCAATATCGAGGCGGCCTATCACGAGCTGGCCGGCGGCGATTACGTGCCGTTCGAAGGCATCCTGCTGACCGACACCTTCCAGATGTACGAGAAGGACGACCTGGTGGATGCGCTGCTGGTGGACAACAGTGCGCGGCGCAAGCGGCAGAAGGCGCTGGATATCCGGGTGATCGTGGGGAATCCTCCGTATTCGGTGGGGCAGGGTGACGCCAACGCCAACAACGCCAACGTGGCCTATCCAGCCCTTGATGCCCGCATCCGCGACACCTATGCCGCGCGTTCGGATGCAAACAACAAGAACGCGCTGTACGACAGCTATATTCGCGCCATCCGCTGGGCCAGCGACCGCATCGGCAATGCGGGCATCATCGGCTTCGTCACCAATGCCGGCTGGCTGGAAGCCAACACCGCCGATGGCCTGCGCCAGTGCCTGGCCGAGGAGTTCTCGGACATCTACGTGTTCCACCTGCGCGGCAACCAGCGCACCAGTGGCGAAACCTCACGCAAGGAAGGCGGCAAGATTTTCGGCAGCGGCAGCCGCGCACCCATCGCCATCTCGCTGCTGGTCAAGAATCCGCAGGCCACCAGGCATGGCCGCATCTTCTTCCACGACATCGGCGATTACCTGAGCCGCGAGGACAAGCTGGAGAAGATCGAAACCTACGCCAGCGTGGGCGGGATTCCCGACCGGGACTGGCAGCGCATCACCCCGGATGCACATGGCGACTGGCTCAAGCAGCGCGATGACAGCTTCGGGCGCTTCATCGTCATGGGTGACAAGGACGACAAGCAGGCCGACACGCTGTTTGACAACTATTCCAACGGCGTCAAAACCCAACGCGATGCTTGGGCCTACAACGCCAGCAAGCCCAAGCTCGCGGCCAATATGACGGGCATGATCGGCTTCTACAACGCCGAGGTGGCGCGTTTCGATGCCGTATATCCGGGCTTGGATACCAAAGCGCGGCAGGAGCGGGTCGATGATTTCATTGATACAGACCCAACGCACATCAGTTGGACCCGTGCACTGAAGCAGGATCTTGGCAAGGATCGCAGCTACGCCTTCGAAGCCGAGTGCATCGTTCCCAGCCTGTATCGCCCGTTCACCAAGCAATGGCTGTACTTCAATCGCCGCTTCAATGAAATGGTCTATCAGATGCCGCGCATCTTCCCGGATGCAGAGGCAGAGAATCTTGTGATCGGCGTGTCAGGGACGGGAGCAATGCATGGCTTCTGCGTTCTTATAGGGAGGTCACTGTTCGACATGTGCACTGTCGACATTCGCATTTCGCAATGTTTTCCCCTCTACCTCTACGACGAAGCCGCCCAGCAAACCGATGACGGCTTGTTCGCCGGTGAGGCCAGCGACGGCCCGCGCCGCCGCGACGCCATCACCGATGAAGGGCTGGCGCATTTCCAAGCCGCCTATCCGGGCGAGGCGATCAGCAAGCAGGACCTGTTCTATTACGTCTACGGCCTCCTGCATTCGCCCGACTACCGCGAACGCTATGCCGACAACCTGAGCAAGGAGCTGCCGCGCATACCGCGTGTGCGCACGGCGGCGGATTTCTGGGCGTGAAGCGTCCTCGTTTTTCCG
>DMID01000008.1 GCA_003449195.1 Lysobacteraceae bacterium
CGGCCATGCCAGACGCCGTCGCGGCAGGCCGGGAAGGCCAGCCGGCGCAGTTCGTGGTGGCCGCCGGCATCGAACACGCACAGCTCGAGCGCCTCGGCCTGCGGCGCCCATACCGCGAAGTTGATGCCCGGCACGCGCTCCGCATCGCCGGTTTCGACCGTGGCCCCCAGCGGCCAGTGGCGGCAGGGTCAGCAGCAGCGAGCACGGCTGGCCGTGTGCCGGCTCGTTCAGGCTGTCTTGGTCGAGGTTGTACACGTCGCTGCCGCCGTAGATCGCGCGGTCGCTGTTGATCACCTCGCGCCAGCGCCGGCCATTGCCGGCATCGAACGGCACGCCGATGCGGTAGCCCTCGCGCACCACCGGCGTGAAGTTGCTCACCACCACCACCGCGCGGCCTTCGCGGTCGAGGCGCAGGAACGAGAACACCGAGTGTTCGACGTCGTCGTGGCAGAGCCAGTCGAAGCCTGCGGGATCGGCATCGCGCTGGTGCAGGGCAGGGAAGTGGCGCAGAAGCCGGTTCAGGTCGCGCACCAGCCGCTGCATGCCGACATGTGCGGGCGCGTCGAGCAAGGGCCAGTGCAGCGCGCCGTCGGCATCCCATTCGGCGCGCTGGGCAAACTCGCCGCCCATGAACAACAGCTTCTTGCCCGGATGGCCCCACATGAAGCCGAAGTACGCGCGCAGGTTGGCGAAACGCTGCCAGTCGTCGCCCGGCATCTTGCCCAGCAGCGAGCCCTTGCCGTGCACCACTTCGTCGTGCGACAGCGGCAGCACGAAATTTTCGGCGTAGGCGTACATCATGCCGAAGCGCATGCGGTCGTGGTGGTAACGGCGGTTGACCGGGTCCTCGCGCATGTAGGCCAGCGTGTCGTTCATCCAGCCCATGTTCCATTTGTAGTGGAAGCCCAGCCCGCCCGTGTCCGGCGGCAGGGTCACGCCGGGGAAGACGGTGGATTCCTCGGCGATGGTGGCCGCGCCGGGCCGTTCCGCACCGACCAGGCGGTTCATGTCGCGCAGGAAGTCGATGGCCTCCAAGTTCTCGCGCCCGCCGAAGCGGTTGGGCACCCACTCGCCGTCGCGCCGGCTGTAGTCGCGGTACAGCATCGAGGCCACCGCATCCACGCGCAGGCCGTCGATGCCGAAGCGTTCCAGCCAGTACAGCGCGTTGCCGACCAGAAAGTTGCGCACCTCGGTGCGGCCGTAGTTGTAGATCAGCGTGCCCCAGTCCGGGTGCCGGCCTTCGCGCGGGTCGGCGTATTCGAACAGGCAGGTGCCGTCGAAGCGCGCCAGCGCGTGCGCGTCGGCGGGGAAGTGGCCGGGCACCCAGTCCAGGATCACGCCCAGGCCCGCATCGTGCGCGGCCTGCACCAGCGCAAGGAAATCCTCTGGCGTGCCGAACCGGCTGGTCGGCGCGTACAGCGCGGTGGGCTGGTAACCCCAGGAGCCGTCGAACGGATGTTCGTTGACCGGCAGCAGCTCGATATGGGTGAAACCCATGTCCACCGCGTACGGCACCAGCTGCTCGGCCAGCTCGCGGTAGCTCAGCCAGTGGCCATTGTCATGGCGGCGCCATGAGCCCAGATGCACTTCGTAGATGCTGATAGGCGCATCGACCGCGTTGCTCGCTGCGTGCGCGGGCGAGGCCGGTTGGCGCGGCGGCAATGCCGCTACCACCGAGGCCGTGGCCGGGCGCAGTTCGGCGCGTAGCGCGAACGGGTCGGCCTTGCGGGCCAGCATGCCTTCGGCATCGAGCAGCTCGAATTTGTACAGGTCGCCCGGCGCCACCTGCGGCAGGAACAGCTCCCACACGCCGGCTTCGCCGCGCCGGCGCATCGGGTGGCGTCGTCCGTCCCACTGGTTGAAGTTGCCGACCACCGACACCCGTCGCGCATTGGGCGCCCATACCGCAAAGCGCGTGCCGGCCACGCCGAGGCAATCGCAGGGATGTGCGCCGAGCACTTCGTACGGGCGTTGATGGGTGCCTTCGGCCAGCAACCATGCGTCGATGTCGCCGAGCAGTGGCGGGAAACGGTACGGATCGTCTATCTCGCCGAGGTGACCGTCGCGCCAGCCCACCCGCAGCCGATAGGGCGCGAACTCGGCCAGACCCGGCACGCTGCCGACGAACAAGCCGCTGCCGGCGTCCGGTGCGAGGACTGCAAGTGGATGTCCATCAATGTCCAGCACGTCCACTGTCGCGGCATCCGGCAACAGGACGCGCACCACGGTGACAGTGCCGATGCGGTGCGGGCCGAGCCATGCGAACGGGTCGCCGTGGCGCGCTTCCAGCAGGCTGGCGCGCTCGGCATCCGGGATGGCGGCAATCAGGAGATCGGCAACGGCAGCAGCGGCGGTGTCGTGCTCCGCGACGGGACGATCCGGTCGGCCTTGCTGCGCCACGCCTGTTCCTCCGTATTGGGTCCGATCCTAGGCAGTTGCAGCGCGTGCGGCAATGCGCAATCCATAGGGAGGCAGCACATCGGGCTCCCCGTCGGCACAACCCAGCCCGTGCGCATGCACGAAATCCGGCGTGATGTCGCGCCAGCCCGGCGCCAGCGCACGCGCGACCGGCGCATCGGCGAGATTGAACAACAGGCGCAAGGCCGGTTCGCCTTCGCCGCGTTCGAACAACAGCAGGCCATGCGGCACGTCGTGGAAGCGGATCGCGCCTTCGCGCAGCGCGGCTTGCGTGCGCCGCCAATGCAGCCATGTGCGGGCGAAGGCGAGCATCGAGCCGGCGTCGGCGTCCTGCACGTCCACCGCCAGCGCGCGCTGGGCATCGGCGATCGGCAGCCACGGGTGCGCATCATTGCCGGTGAAGCCGGCATTGGGCGTATGTGACTGCCATGGCAGCGGCGTGCGGCAGCCGTCGCGGCCCCGGAATTCGGGCCAGAAGGTCTTGCCGTACGGGTCCTGCAGCAGCTCGAACGGCACCTCGGCTTGCGGCAGGCCCAGTTCCTCGCCCTGGTACACGCACACGCTGCCGCGCAGGCTGCTCAGCAAGGCCCACAGCATCCGGGTCTGGCGCAGGTTCGGCGGCGGGAATTCCTCGTGCGCGCGACGCGGGGACCAGCGCGAGGCCACCCGCTCGACATCGTGGTTGGAGAACGCCCAGCAGCCCCAGCCGTCGGTGCGTGCCAGTTCGTCGCCGAGCCGCTGCACCTCGTGGCGGATGTGCGCGGCCGAGCCGTCGCGGGTGAGCAGCGCGAAGCTGTAGGCCATGTGCAGGCGCCTGCCGGCCTCGGTGTAGGCGGCCATCAGTGGTGGCGCGTCCTCGTCGCCGACCTCGCCCATCGCGATGGCGCCGTATTTGTCGAGCACGCCGCGCAGGCGTTCGAGGAAGCCCAGGTTTTCCGGCTGACTCTTGTCGTGCAGGTGGCGCTGCATGGCATAGGGGTTGTCGGCCTGCACGGTGCTGACCTCGGCGCCGGCCTCGGCCGGCGGGTTGTCGCGCAGCCGGGCATCGCTGAACTGGTGGTTGCAGGCATCGAAGCGGAAGCCGTCCACGCCGCGCTCGCACCAGAAACGCACTTCGTCCAGCAAGGCCTCCACGGCCGGCGCGCAATGGAAATTCAGGTCCGGCTGCTCGGGCAGGAACTGGTGCAGGTAGTACTGGCGGCGGCGCGCGTCCCATTGCCAGGCAGGGCCGCCGAACACCGACAGCCAGTTGTTGGGTGGCCCGCCGTCGGGCTTCGGATCGGCCCACACGTACCAGTCCGCGCGCGGGTTGTCGCGGCTGGTACGGCTTTCGCCGAACCACGCGTGCTGGTCGGAGGTATGCGACAGCACCTGGTCGATCAGCACCTTCAGGCCCAGCGCATGCGCGCGTTCGAGCAGGCGGTCGAAATCGGCGAGGGTGCCGAACAGCGGGTCCACGTCGCGGTAGTCGGCCACGTCGTAGCCGAAATCGCGCATCGGCGAGCGGAAGAACGGCGATATCCACACTGCGTCCGCGCCGAGCCGGGCGACGTGTTCCAGCCGCGCCATCGCGCCGGGCAGGTCGCCGATGCCGTCGCCATTGCTGTCCTGGAAGCTGCGCGGATAGATCTGGTAGATCACCGCGCCGCGCCACCAGTCGGCGCGGGCATGCGGTGCGGCGGCGGGGCGGGGATGACCGGACATGCGGGGGATTCCGGCGGGAACGGCCCGACTATGGCGTGCGCGCCGGTCCCCGCCGATGACCGGCAGCC
>DMID01000011.1:0-313 GCA_003449195.1 Lysobacteraceae bacterium
CGGCCAATCCGAGTCACCGGCCGACAGCACCGCCACCACGCCCGCCACGGCCGGATGGCCGAGCAGCGCATCGAGCGTCCACGCAATCAGCGGACGCCCCGCCACCTCGAGGTATTGCTTGGGCATCGGCGCGCCGAAGCGGGTGCCGCGGCCGGCCGCCGGCACCACCGCCCACACTGGCATGTTCACGGCTGTTCCTGCACCGGCGCGGGCGCGTCATCGGGAGATGCCGGCGCCGCCGCATCGTTGCCGGACGAAGCCTCCGGATCGACCACGCGGTAGAACTTCTCGCCGGGCTTGATCATGCCCAGCT
>DMID01000011.1:333-5066 GCA_003449195.1 Lysobacteraceae bacterium
TCGATGGCCGCCTCGCCGTCCTTGAGGTCCTTCACTTCGGCTACCAGGGCGTCGTTGCGCTGCTGCAACCCGGCGTTTTCGCGTTTCTGCTGCTCGACCCGCTGCTCCAGCGCGATCACCGCGCCGGAACCGCCGGCCCCGAACCAGAACTGGTACTGCAAACCTGCCAGAAGCAAGCCCAGCACGACCACCAGCAGCAGCCAGCGCAATGCGCGCATCAGGTCACTTCTTCAGCGAAACGAAAGCATCGCGGCCGGCATAGCGGGCGCTGCCGCCCAGTGCTTCCTCGATGCGCAGCAGCTGGTTGTACTTGGCCACGCGGTCGGAACGGCACAGCGAGCCGGTCTTGATCTGGGTGGCGGTGGTGGCCACGGCGATGTCGGCGATGGTGGTGTCCTCGGTTTCGCCCGAGCGATGCGAAACGATGGCCGCATAGCCGGCGTGGTGCGCCATCGCAATGGCCTCCAGCGTTTCGGTCAGCGTGCCGATCTGGTTGACCTTGATCAGGATGGCGTTGGCCGTGCCCGACTCGATGCCTTCCTTGAAGATGCGTGGATTGGTGACGAACAGGTCGTCACCGACCAATTGCACCTTCTTGCCCAGGCGATCGGTCAGCTGCTTCCAGCCGGTCCAGTCGTCTTCGGCCATGCCGTCCTCGATGGTGACGATCGGGTACTGCGCGGCCCAGTCGGCGAGGAAATCGACGAACTGCTCGGAGGTCAGGCGCTTGTTCTCGCCCACCAGGTTGTACTTGCCGTTGTCGTGGAACTCGCTGGAAGCCACGTCCAGGCCCAGCAGGATGTCCTCGCCGGCGGTGTAGCCGGCCTTGCCGATGGCTTCCAGGATGGTGTCCAGCGCCTCGACGTTGCTGCGGAAGTCCGGGGCGAAGCCGCCCTCGTCGCCCACCGCGGTGCTCAGGCCGTGGCCCTTGAGCACCGACTTGAGCGAATGGAAGATCTCCGCGCCGGCACGCAGCGCCTCGGAAAACGAGGCCGCGCCGACCGGCAGGATCATGAACTCCTGGAAATCGACGTTGTTGTCCGCATGCGCGCCGCCATTGATGATGTTCATCATCGGCACCGGCAGCTTGACGTCCGACTCGGTGATGTCCGACAGGTACTGCCACAGCGGCTGCTTCTTCGATGCCGCCGACGCATGCGCGGCGGCCAGCGACACGCCAAGCAGCGCATTCGCGCCGAGGCGGCCCTTGTTCTCGGTGCCGTCCAGATCGATCAGGCGGCGGTCCAGGCCTTCCTGGTCGGCCGCATCGAAGCCCTTCAGCGCTTCGGCGATGGCGACGTTGACGTTTTCGACCGCCTTGCGCACACCCTTGCCGCCGTAGCGGGTCTTGTCGCCGTCGCGCAGTTCGACGGCCTCCTTGGTGCCGGTCGAGGCGCCGGACGGCACTGCGGCGCGGCCGAAGGAACCATCCTCGAGCACGACATCGGCTTCGAGCGTGGGATTGCCGCGGGAGTCGAGCATTTCGCGGGCGTGGATGCTGCGGATCGTGGTCATCGGCGTGGTGATGGATTGTTCGAAGGAAAGGGAATGTCGAGGGAGTGGCCAAGCGAGGTGACGAAGGTCAGCTCGCGCGCGGCCGCATCAGTGCGGCGTTGGCGTTCGCGCCGGACAAGGTTGAAAAAGAAGCAGGCCAGCGCAACGACGCCGGCGCAGGCCAGCACGATGCCGGCCGTCTCGTCGATGGCCCGCTCGACCGCGTGGGCAACCGTCACCTGGCCGGATTCGGCGCGCTCGATCCATTTCGGCATCAGCCAGTGCCGCGCGGAGAAGAATCCGATCCAGCCGGCCAGCAGGCAGAACAGCAGCTGACGCCGCTGCAACGGCGGGTATCGCGGAACCGGCGGCGGCGCTGCGCCAGCGATCATGCGTGGAAATCCGCCTCCGGGAAGCCGTGCTTCTTGGTCACGGCATCCAGTTCCATCAGCGTTTCCAGCAGCTGCTCCATGCGGTCCAGCGGCCACGCGTTGGGGCCATCGGACAGCGCATGCGCCGGGTCGGGATGGGTTTCGGCAAACAGGCCGGACACGCCCGCGGCCACCGCGGCACGCGCCAGCACCGGCACGAATTCGCGCTGGCCGCCGGAACTGCCGCCCTGCCCGCCCGGCAGCTGCACCGAGTGGGTGGCGTCGAACACCACCGGGCAGCCGGTGTCGCGCATCACCGCCAGCGAGCGCATGTCGCTGACCAGATTGTTGTAGCCGAAGCTGGCCCCGCGCTCGCAGACCATGATGTCGTGGTTGCCGGTGGAACGGGCCTTCTCGACGACGGGCTTCATGTCCCACGGCGACAGGAACTGGCCCTTCTTGATGTTGACCGGCTTGCCGGCCGAGCAGGCCTTGAGGATGAAATCGGTCTGGCGCACGAGGAAGGCCGGCGTCTGCAGCACGTCCACCACCGAGGCCACTTCGTCCATCGGCGTGTATTCGTGCACGTCGGTCAGCACCGGCACGCCGATCTGCTTCTTCACCTCGGCCAGCACCTTCAGGCCTTCTTCCAGGCCGGGGCCGCGGAAGCTGCCCACCGAGGTGCGGTTGGCCTTGTCGAAGCTGGACTTGAAGATGAAATTCACGCCCAGCTTGCCGGTGATGTCCTTGAGCTTGCCGGCCACGTCCAGCTGCAGCTGCATCGACTCGATCACGCACGGCCCGGCGATCAGGAACAGCGGCTGGCCGAGGCCGACTTCGAACCCGCACAGTTTCATGCGCGCGCTTCCTTCAGCAGCTTGCCGCCGGCCTTCTTCTCGCGCGCGGCGCGGATGAAGCCGACGAACAACGGATGGCCGGTGCGCGGCGTGGACAGGAATTCCGGATGCGCCTGGCACGCCAGGAACCACGGATGCACCTGCCGCGGCAGCTCGACCATCTCCACCAGCGTGTCGTCCAGCGACTTGGCGGCAATCACCAGGCCGGCATCTTCCAGCTGGGTGCGGTAGCGGTTGTTGAACTCGTAGCGGTGACGGTGGCGCTCGGCCACGATGTCCTTGCCGTACAGCTCGCGGGCCAGCGTACCCGGCTTCAGCCGCTGCTCCTGCAGGCCCAGGCGCATGGTGCCGCCCAGGTCGGACTTCTCGTCGCGCTTTTCCACCTCGCCGGTGGCGGTGCGCCACTCGGTGATCAGGCCGATCACCGGGTTCGGCGACTGGCGGTCGTTCTCGGTGGAATTGGCGTCTTCCAGCCCGCACACGTGGCGCGCGTAATCCACCACCGCAGCCTGCATGCCGTAGCAGATGCCGAAATACGGCACCTTGTGCTCGCGCGCGTACTGCGCGGTGAGCACCTTGCCTTCGAAGCCGCGGTCGCCGAAGCCGCCCGGCACGAGGATGCCGTCGATGCCGTCCAGCGCCGCCATGTCGGTGCCTTCCAGCTCCTGCGCTTCCAGCCACTTCAGGTTGACCTTGGTGCGCTGGCGCAGGCCGCCGTGCTTGAGCGCCTCGCCGACGGACTTGTAGGCATCGTGGTGGTCCACGTACTTGCCGACCACGGCGATGGTCACCTCGTCCAGCGGATGCTGCACGGCATCGACCACCGCTTCCCACTCGGACAGGTCGGCCGGGCCGACCTTGCCGCGCAGCTTGAACTGGTCGATGACGATCTCGTCCAGCTGCTGGCGGTGCAATTCCAGCGGCATCTTGTAGAGCACGTCCACGTCGGCGGCGCTGATGACCGCGCGCTCGGGCACGTTGGTGAACAGCGCGATCTTGCGCTTCTCGCCCTCGGGAATCTCGTGCTCGGAACGGCACACCAGCACGTCCGGCTGGATGCCGATCGAGCGCAGTTCCTTGACCGAATGCTGGGTCGGCTTGGTCTTCAACTCGCCGGCGGCGGCGATGTACGGCACCAAGGTGAGGTGCATGAACATCGCCAGCTCGGCGCCGCGCTCGGTGCGCACCTGGCGGATCGCCTCCAGAAACGGCAGCGACTCGATGTCGCCGACGGTGCCGCCGATTTCCACCAGCGCCACGTCGAAGCCTTCGGTAGCCTCGTCGATGCAGCGGCGGATTTCGTCGGTGATGTGCGGGATCACTTGCACGGTGGCACCCAGATAATCGCCGCGGCGCTCCTTGCGGATCACGTTCTCGTAGATCCGGCCGGTGGTGATGGAATTCTTGCGGCTCAGGCGCGTGCGCACGAAGCGCTCGTAGTGGCCCAGATCGAGGTCGGTCTCGGCACCGTCGTCGGTGACGTACACCTCGCCGTGCTGGAACGGGCTCATCGTGCCCGGGTCGACGTTGATATAGGGGTCCAGCTTCATCATCGTCACGCGCAGGCCGCGCGCTTCGAGGATGGCCGCAAGCGAAGCGGCGGCGATGCCTTTGCCCAACGAGGACACCACGCCGCCGGTGACGAAAATAAGGGGGGTCATACCCTTGCGCTCCCGGAAAGCCACAGTTTAACGGTTGCCGGCCGATTGCCCAAGCACGTCGCCCACGCCGGCCGTGCCGGGTACCCGCGACGGGGGCGCCCTCGAAAACGCCGATGCCCGAACAAACCGGGCACCGGGCGCGCATACAGCTGACCGCGATCAGTCGCGGCGGCGCTTGAGATCTTCTTCTTCCTTTTCCGTTTTCTGCGGCGCGGCGGACGAGCTGCTGGCGGACTTGGCTTCGCGTGCGGCCTCGGCGCGGCGCTCGGCCTTCTTCTCGGCCTCGGTCCTGGCCTTGTCCGCCGGGGCGGCGGCCTTGGGCTTGTCCGTGCCGCCGGCGGACTGGGCCA
>DMID01000191.1 GCA_003449195.1 Lysobacteraceae bacterium
AAACGCGCGAAGCTTTCGTCCGCATGAGGCGGCTGCAACAGGCTCACGGCCTGCGCATCCGCCAGCTCCGGGTTGAGCAGCAAGGTGGACACCTGCGGGTCGGCGGCGATGCGCGCGGCCACGGCCAGCGCGTCGGACCATGCGGCAAACGCATTGCCGTCACGCGCCACCGCGAAGGCGGCGCGGGCGTAGGGGCGTGCAAGCGTGAGGGACTGACTCATCGTGCGGGCCTGTCCGTCAGAGCTGGGCGGCCAGATCGTCGAGCAGCGCCTTGTGGGCGTTGGCGTCGATCTCGCGCTTGATCAGCTGTTCGGCACCGGCCACGGCCAGCGCGGATACCTGCTTGCGCAGCTCCTCGCGGGCGCGGGTGGCCGAGGCGTCGATGTCGGCCTGGGCCAGCGCCTTCTGGCGGTTGGCTTCGGTCACGGCCTCGTCCTTGGCCGCTTCGATGATCTGGCTGGCGCGGGCATGCGCCTGGTCGATGATCTCGTTGGCCTTGGCACGGGCGTCCTTCAACGCCTCGTTGACCTTTTCCTGCGCCTGGGCCAGATCCTTCTGGCTGCGGTCGGCCGCGGCCAGACCTTCGGCGATTTTCTTCTGGCGCTCTTCGATTGCCGCATTCAGCGGCGGCCAGATGAACTTCATCGTGAACCACACGAGGATCACGAAGGAAAGGATCTGGCCGAAGAAGGTCATGTTGAGATTCATGACGGGTCCTCGACGGATTTCGGTGACGGCGACCGGCATGCTGCCGGCGGTACGACAAACCGGCGCCGGGCGGTCAGCCCGCCGCGGCACCGGTCATGCGGATCAGCCCGCAGCCTGCACGGCAGCCAGCAGCGGGTTGCCGGTGGCCAGGTACAGGGCGATGGCGACACCGATGATGAACGCGGCGTCGATCAGGCCGGCCAGCAGGAACATGCGGCCCTGCAGCACCGGGATCAGTTCCGGCTGGCGCGCGGCCGACTCCAGGAACTTGGCGCCCATCAGCGCGATGCCCAGGCAAGCGCCCAGCGCGCCGAGGCCGATGATGATGCCGATGGCGATGGCGGTCAGGCTCTGCACGTGTGCGATGAATTCCATTGTGGTTCTCCAGCGTGTTGTCGTAGTTGAAGGGTGAAGCGCAAGGAAGGGTGAAGCGTGAAGCGTTGAAACCGGGTCAGTGGCCCTCGCGGGCACCAGCGATGTAGACCACTGTCAGGATCATGAAGATGAAAGCCTGCAGCAGGATGATCAGGATGTGGAAGATGCCCCAGGCGGCATTGGCGACCACGCCGGGCACGAAGCTGATCCAGCTGGCCATCAGCCCGGCGATCAGCATGAACACCAGCTCGCCGCCGTACATGTTGCCGAACAGTCGCATGGCCAGCGACACCGGCTTGACCAGCCACTCGATGATGTTCATCACCAGATTGACCGGCGCCAGCACGATGGACATGAAACCGTGCGCATGGAACGGCGCGGTCAGCAATTCCTTGCCGAAGCCGAAGCCGCCCTTGGCTGCCAGCGCATGGCCGATGAGGATGAAGAACACCGACACCGACAGTGCTGCCGTGGTGTTGAGATCGGCGGTCGGCACGGCGCGCAGATAGGTGTGATGCGCAACTTCGTCGCCGGCGAAAGTCTTGATTAGCCAACCCGGCAGATCCAGCGGCAGCAGGTCCATCGTGTTCATGAACACGACCCACATGAAGATGGTCAGCGCCAGCGGGGTGATCGAGCGGCGGTCGCCGTTGTAGGTGTCCTTCACCTGCCCGTCGATGAACTCCAGGATCATCTCGACGAAGGCCTGGCCCTTGCCCGGCACGCCGGCCGTGGCCTTGCGCGCAAACAGGCCGAACCACAGCACGAAGATCAGGCCGAGACCGAGCGCGACCGCCCAGGAATCGACGTTGAACTTTCCCCCGAACACGTCGATGGTGTTGTGGGTCAGGTGATGGCTGATGTATTCGTTCAGACCACCGGAACCGGCTTGTTCACTCACGGAGTCACACCTGTCGTTGGACCGTATGGGCCAGCACGTTGGCCAGCACTGCAGCAGCGACACCGGCAAGAACCGGCAACGCGGGCCACCGGAACATGCCCAGCGCCAACGTCAGCACCACCGCCACCACCAACCACTTCACCAGCACCCCGGCCAGCAGGCGGCCGAGAGCCGTTGCAGCCGGAGCCACCCCGCCACCCAGTGCGACCCGGGTCGACAGCCAGCCCCCCAGCAGCAAGGCCAGCCCGCCGGCCAGTGCCGCCAGCGCCCAGGACACGCCCTTGGGCAGAAAGGCCAGAGCCACCAGCACGGACACCACGGCTTGCCAGACAAGCGTGCGCTGCGCCAGTCGCCGGCCTGCGGCGACACTGTTCAACACGGGACAACCCTTGCAGTACGGGTGAAGTGATCGAGGCGATGCATGCCCTCGCAAAGCTGCGAAATTATAGCAGTGCACAATTTTTCGAGGCAACCGATTGATTCGACGCGGAATCGGTTTCATGCCGCAGTGCGGCATCGACCAAGGTCGCACGCATTCAGTTTTCTTCCCGGAACTTTCTTCTGCCGGCCCGGTCCATGAGCATGGCCCGTGGATCCTCGTCGATGCTCAACCGCGGTGGCCGTCCCCTGAAGCCCCGGCCCAGCCGGGGCTTCGCCTTTGCCGCGCGGGCGCAAAAACCGCCTCCGGACCAGCCGCCAAAACCGTGCCGCTGCAACCTCAGTCGGCCGCCAGCTCGACCGCACCGGCCTTCATCACGAAGACCGGATGCTCCAGCACGCGCACATCCGTCAACGGATCCCCCTCCACCGCGACCAGATCGCCATAACGGCCGACCTCGATCGCACCGACGTCCTTCTCGCGCCCCAGCGCCTGCGCCGCATTGCGGGTGGCGGCCTGGATCGCCTCCATCGGGCTCATGCCCCATTCCACCATCTTGGCGAACTGGCGCGCGTTGTCGCCATTGGGATACACCCCGCCGTCGGTGCCGAAGATCATCTTCACGCCCGCCGCATGCGCGGCCTTGAAGGTCTCGCGCTGCTTGCGGCCGATCTGACGCTCCTTCTCCAGCGATTCGGCGAACACGCCGTTCTTCGCGCCCTCGGCCAGGATGTAGTCGTCGTTGTAGATGTCCATCGAGAACCAGGTGCCGTGCGCCTTGGCCAGCTTGAACGACTCGGCATCGGCCAGCGAGCAGTGCTCGATGGTGTCGGCGCCGGCGCGGATGGCATCGTTGATGCCGGACGTGCCATGCGCGTGCACGGCCACCTTCATGCCCAGCAGGTGCGCCTCGTCCACCAGCGCCGTCATCTCCTCCAGGCTGTATTGCTGGCCGCCGACGGTATCGGTCTTGGACAGCACGCCGCCGGTGCCGCAGAACTTGATGACTTCGGCACCGTATTTGCGCAGCTTGCGCACGGTGGCGCGGATGGCGGCCGGGCCGTCGGCCACGCCCGGGCTGGTGATCGGCACAGAAGGCGGGAACTCGGTGCTGTCGCAATGCCCGCCGGTGGCGCCGATGGCATAGGTCGCCGGCACGATGCGCGGCCCGTGCACGTAGCCGCCCTCGATGGCCTGCTTGATCGCCACGTCGTCGTAGTTGGCCGAACCGACGTTGCGCACGGTGGTGAAACCGGCCCGCAAGGTCTTGAGCGCATTGGCGGTGCCGACCACGGTCCAGAAGTTGTCGGTGAATTCCAGCCCGCGGTAGCCGCTGAGCGTGGGGTCGGCGGTCAGGTGCACGTGCATGTCGATCAGGCCCGGCAGCAACGTGCGATTGCCCAGATCGATGTGGCGCGCAGCGCCCGGCACGGCATCGCCGGCCTTGCCGACGGCCACGATGCGGCCATCGGCGATCACCACCTGCGGATGCTCGACCAGCTTGCCCGCAAGCACGTCCACCATTCTGGCGGCGGTGACGACGACGGTATCGGAAGGCGCCGGCGATTGCGCGCTCGCAACGCCGGACAGACAGGCAAGGCCCAGCAACAGGCCACTCAACATGCGTTGCATCGAAAGACTCCCCTTGGCGTGCGTGCGCCGGGCCGCTTGCCCGGCATTCCCATCGTGACCAGCCCTCGCCCCCTGGGCAAGCCGGTCCCGCCGCCGGCTGCAACGCGAAAGGCCGGAGCATTGCCCCGGCCTTTCGCACGCACGCATCCGCCTCAGCGGCTGTACGACATCACTTCTTCTTCGGCAGGTACAGGTCGGTGATGGTGCCGTCGAATACCTCGGCCGCCATCGCCACCGTCTCGCTCAGCGTGGGATGCGGGTGGATGGTGTGGCCGATGTCGCCGGCCTCGGCGCCCATTTCCACCGCCAGCGCGACCTCGGCGATCAGGTCGCCGGCATGCACGCCGACGATGCCGCCGCCGATCACCCGCTCGGTTTCCTCGTCGAACACCAGCTTGGTGAAGCCCTCGCTGCGGCCGATGCCGGCCGCGCGCGCGGACGCGGCCCACGGGAACTTGCCAACGCCCACCTTCAAGCCCTTGGCCTTGGCTTCGGTTTCGGTGACACCCACCCATGCGATTTCCGGGTCGGTATAGGCCACCGACGGGATCACCCGGGCCACCCATTCCTTCTTCTCGCCGGCGGCGACTTCGGCCGCCAGCTTGCCCTCGTGCGTGGCCTTGTGCGCGAGCATCGGATTGCCGACCACGTCGCCGATGGCAAAGATGTGCGGCACGTTGGTGCGCATCTGCCGGTCCACCGGGATGAAACCGCGGTCGGTCACGTTGACGCCGGCCTTGTCGGCGCCGATCTTCTTGCCGTTGGGCGCGCGCCCCACCGCCACCAGCACGCGGTCCCACGTGCCCGAGGCCAGCTCCGGCGCCCTGCCTTCCTCGGCGGCGAGGAAATGCACGGTGATGCCCTTCTTGCCGGCCTCCACCTTTTCGGCCTTGGTCTTCAGGTACACCGTCACGCCCTGCTTCTTCAGCCGGTCGGCCAGCGGCTTGACCAGGTCCTTGTCGGCACCTGGCATCAGCTGATCCATGAATTCGACCACCGTCACCTCGCTGCCCAGCGCGCGGTACACCGTGGCCATTTCCAGGCCGATGATGCCGCCGCCGACCACCAGCAGCTTCTTCGGCACGTCCTCCAGCGCCAGCGCGTCGGTGGAATCCATCACCCGCGGGTCGTCCCACGGGAAATTGGGCAGCTTCACCGCCTGCGAGCCGGCCGCGATGATGCATTGCTCGAAACGCAGCAGCTGCACCTTGCCGTCGGCGCCGGTGATTTCCATCTCGTGCGGGGAGACGAACGCGGCCGTGCCCTGCACCGTGCGCACCTTGCGCTGTTTGGCCATGCCGGCCAGGCCCTTGGTGAACTGGCCCACCACCTTGTCCTGCTTGAATGCGCGCAGCTTGTCCAGGTCCACCTTCGGCGCGGCGAAGCTGATGCCGATCTCGCCGGCATGCGCAGCCTCGTCGATCACCGCCGCCGCGTGCAGCAGCGCCTTGGACGGGATG
>DMID01000240.1 GCA_003449195.1 Lysobacteraceae bacterium
GTGACGGGGGTTCCCTTTTTGTTTGAATAGAAATGACTATCTGATCCGATCGAAGCCAGCCATTCAGCCAGCAACGGTCGAATCAGCCAGAGCGAGCTGCGTCGCCGTCAAGGAGCTGTGTCACTGCTGTACGGAATTGCGGTGGTGCCGCGGATTTCGCCCACATGCGCTGTGTCGTGAACGTACAGATCCACCTCGCGGTCGAATACCAGCGGGCCTTCGACGATGGCATGTGGCCCGATGATGATCTTGGGTTTGCGCGCGGTACGCAGCGTGAGGTTGAGTTTCGGACGGATCACGTGCACGCCGCCGTCGACCCGGGAACCGATGCCGACGGTGATGTCGCCGTTGACGGTCTCCACATCCTGACCGACCTGCGTGGCGACCAGGCCGATCGCGCCGTTGACGGTTTCCACGCCACCGTCGATGCGGGTACCGCGATCCACGAAGATGCTGCCGTTCACTGTCTGGACTCCGCCGTCGATGGTGACGGCGCGCCCGACGCGGATGCTGCCGTTGACGGTCTCCAGGTCCCCGGTTTGGGCATGATCGCCGACGCTGATGCCACCGTTCACCGTCTCCACATCCTTGACGCTGGCGCGTTCGCCGATGCGGATGCCGCCATTGACCGTTTCGAGTTTGCCTTGCACGGCGTTGGCCGGCGCCTCGATGCTGCCATTGATCTTGCTGATGTTGTCCCCCGCTTGGGCTGCCGTTGCGATGCCGCCCAAAGCAAGCCCGAGTGCAAGAGTGAGGGGAAGATGACGGGGGAACATGACGGATACCTGCGGAAATTTGCGGACAGGATGTCATCGCAGCATGCTTGGGTACAATCCGCCTCTGCATGAAGTCATTGGATGCCAGGGTGCCAGTCAGATTTCGATGCCCGGATTCGCGGGGGCAGTGGATCGTGGGCAGGTGTCTTGCTATCACGCTGGCATCAGCGATCTTTTCGATCGCGGCAATGGCCGCGCCCCAGCAAGGGCAGCGTGAAGCCGAGCGCAAGCTCGCGCGCGTGCATGGCGAGCTCAAGTCGGTGTCTACCGAGAAGAAGCAGATCGAGGGCCAGCGATCGGTGGCGGCCAATGATCTGCATGAAGCCGATCGACGCGTGGATTTGGGCAGCCGGGCGCTCGAAAGTACCGAGTCATCGCTGCAAAGTGCGCAACAGCGTCTGGATGCCTTGTTGAAGCGTCGGGCGGACTTGCAGACAGGGCTGGCAGGCAAGCGCGTGCAGTTGGCTCGTCTGCTCACTTCGGCTTATGAAACCGGTGGCGGCGATGCGCCGCTCAAGTTGCTGCTGGAACAGCAGCGGGTGACGGATACGGGACGCATGCTCGTCTATTACCGCTATTTGCAGCAGGCCAAAGCCCGCCAGATGCACGACATCATGTCCGATCTGGCCGAACTGGAGGGCGTGGAAACCGATATCCGCAGACAGCAATCCGGTCTGGCCGACATGCGTGCCCGTCAGCAGGTGCAGGTGCGCGACTTGGTCAATGCGCGCAAGGCGCGGGCACAGATGGTGAGCGAACTCGACCAGCGTTATCAGGACAAGCTCGAGCGCGAAAAAGCCCTGTCGCAGGATGCCAAGGCCCTCGAGGCATTGTTGGCAAATCTGCGCGCAACGGCCGCCAAGGCCGAGGCGGAGCGCAAGGCCGAGGCGGCACGTCAGGCCGCCGAAGCCAGGCGCGATGCGATGCGTGCGGCCAGTACCGGCAAACCGGCCCGCAAGAAGCCCGCAGCACCGGTGGCGGTCGCCGCGGCCCCGGCCATGAAGGTGGGCGGTGGAGCATGGCCGCTGAGCGGCAATCTGCTGGCCCGTTACGGCGGCCGCATGCCCGATGGACGCACCAGCAGCGGCGTGCTGATCGCTGCGCCTGCCGGTTCGCAGGTGACGGCGGTGGAAGACGGTACGGTGGTCTTTTCCGACTGGATGACCGGCTACGGCATGATCCTGATCGTCGATCACGGCAACGGCTACATGAGCCTGTACGCGCACAACGAGTCCTTGCTGCGTGGCGTGGGCACCCGGGTGCGGCGTGGCGAAGCGGTGGCCAAGGTAGGCAATTCCGGCGGCATGGGCACGCCGGCGCTGTATTTCGAATTGCGTCGCAACGGTCAGCCGGTCGATCCCGCCTCATGGCTGCAGCGGCGCTGAAGCGCGGACGGCCCGTGTACGGTCGCTTCGCGCATAATCCATGGGCATCCCCTGCGGCGTGCGCAGCCTTATCCACGGAGTTCCACATGCGTCCAGTGTCGTCTGCCCTCCTTTTGCTTGCGTTGTCGGGGGCGGCTTGGCCGTGGGGAGCACAGGCCCAGGATGCCGATGCGGACGATGCTGTCGCCGCCCCGACGGAAGCGGCGCCCCCTTCACGCGTGCCACTGGAAGAAATCCAGCGCTACGTGGCGGTCTACAACGCCATCAAGCAGGGGTATGTCGACCCGGTCGATGACCACAAGCTGATGCAATCGGCCGTGCGCGGCTTGCTGCTGGACCTGGACCCGCACAGTGCCTACCTCGACAAGGACGATGCGGAAAGTTTCAACGAGCAGACCAGCGGCGCCTACGACGGCATCGGCGTGGAGCTGTTGCAGCAACAGGACGGCTCGCTGCGGGTGATCGCGCCGATCGACGACACGCCGGCCGCGCGTGCCGGCATCCGCGCAGGCGACATCATCACGGCCATCGACGGCAAGCCGCTGTCCGCGCTGGACGGCATGCGCATGCTGCACGGCAATCCGGGCACCCGCGTGGTGCTGACGATCGAACGCGAAGGTCAGGCCAAGCCCTTCGACGTGACACTCAGCCGCGAAACCATCCGCGTCACCAGCGTGCGCTCGAAGATGCTCGAACCCGGTTACGGCTACGTGCGCATCAGCACATTCCAGGCCGACACCGGCCCGGATTTCGCCACCCAGCTGGGCAAGCTGCAGGCGCAGGCCGGCGGCAAGCTGCGTGGCCTGGTGCTGGATCTGCGCAGCAACCCCGGCGGCCTGCTGTCCGCGGCGGTGCAGGTGGCCGACGATCTGCTCGATGCCGGCACCATCGTCAGCACGCGCGGCCGCATCCCGATCAGCGATGCGGTGTTCAAGGCATCGCCGGGGGATCTGATGAACGCTGCACCGGTCGTGGTACTGGTCGATGCGGGTTCGGCCAGCGCATCGGAAGTGCTCGCCGGTGCGCTGCATGACAACGGCCGTGCACGCGTCGTGGGCAGCCGCACGTTCGGCAAGGGGTCGGTACAGACGCTGCTGCCGCTGGGCAATGGCGATTCGGTCAAGCTCACCACCGCGCGCTACTACACGCCCAGCGGCAAGTCGATCCAGGCCAGCGGCATCGTGCCGGACGTGGCCTTGTCGCCCGATGCCCCGGCCGGCAGCGCCGAAGGCCTGGCCGATTACAGCGAAGCTGCTTTGCCCGGCCACCTGCGTGGCGACGACGAAGGCGCGGAAGGCTACTCGGCAGGCAGTGCGCTGCCGGGCGACAAGCCGGTCACGCAGGCGCTGGGCGAACTCAAGCGCATCGTGTCATCAACGACGAAACGGTGAACCGATGAACGCGCCCCCATGCGGGGCGCGCAGGTCAACGCGGTTTGGCCGGCATCGGGAACGGGGTGACCACGGTCTCGCCGGTGGCCGCATCGCGGATCGCGGACTGGCCCTTTTTCTCCACTTCTTCGATGCGCAGCACATGCTGCATCGGGATGTGCAGCATGCGCGTGTTGCCGAACTCGTCGCGCAGCCGTTCTTCGGCCGGGTCCACCACCATCCCCTCGCGCACGTCGAACACGAATTCGCCGATTTCGGTGAACCCCCAGAGCGAGCTGCCGGCCACGTGCCGCGCGTACAGCTCATACACCCGCGTGTTGCTGAGAAAGCTGATCTTGTAGAGCGGCTTGGCTGACATGGCGACGGATTATAGCGGGCTGGCGAAATGGACCTGACGCAGCGACGTGCAAGCGGCGCCGGCCTGGCCGATCAAAAACCGCGCTGGCGACGCAGGCGCCGGGCAATGGCGCCCCGCGTCCATATGCCGTAGGCAACCCCGAGCACGAAGCCGGCGATGTGGGCTGGCCAGGCCACCGCGCCGTATGACGGTCCGGTGTAGGCGAATGCCACCTGCAACAAGGCCCAGACGCCGATCAGCAGAAAGGCCGGGGCGCGCACGAATTCCAGAAACAGGCCGAGCGGCAACACCACGCCGAGTTTGGCGCCGGGAAACAGCGCCAGATACGTGCCGATCATCGCCGATACCGCGCCGCTGGCCCCGATCACCACGCGCCCCGGCGTGCCGATGGCCAGCACGGCGGCGAGATTGGCCAGTGCGCCGCCGATCAGGAACAGGCCCAGCAGCCGCCATGGCCCGATCACCTTTTCCGCAGGCAGGCCGAAGATCAGCAGGAACACCAGATTGCCGAGCAGGTGGGCCCAGTCGGCATGCAGGAACAGCGACGTGAAAAGACGCAGCGCGCTGCCATCCCGCAGCGATGCCCACCAGGTTGCCGGATCGGCCAGCCCGCGCGACAACGCCCCCCAACCCAGCCACAGACTGCGCCGGGCCTCGTCCGGCTGCATGCGCGTCCAGGCGAAAGCCAGCCACAGGGCGAGGAACAGCAGCGGCACCGCCCAGCGATGCGATGGCCGGCGTTGGACGGGGACGGAAACGAACATGGCGCCAGCTTAGCGTGGCGAGCCAATGCCGAGCGTGATGGAAGGCGCGTGCCGGTTGCGACCATCGTGCAATGCACAATGGGCTTTTTCGGAGCGAGTCTATACTGCGTACGGCGTCGTATGTCGGGGGGGGAGTCCGGCACGCGGATGGGCGGCTTCACGGCTCGGATGCATGCGGCGTCGCGACAATAACTAAAAACCCACGTCCGCCCACCGGAGAGAACCACATGCAATTCACCCGTTATTCCATTCTTGCCCTCGGCATTGCCGGTGCGCTGGCCGCAGGCAATGCGCACGGCGCCGCTTTCCAGTTGAAGGAAAACAGTGCCAAGGGACAGGGCCGCGCCTTCGCGGGTTCCGCGAGCGCCCCGGACGATGCCGCCATCGTCGCCAACAACCCGGCCGGCATGCGCCTGCTCGATGGCCGCCAGTTCCAGTTCGATCTGAGCACGATCAGCTTCTCCGCCAAGTACCAGGGCGGTGGCGGCCGCTATGCCGGTCCGACCGGCGCCGGCCAGGGCCTGCCGATCTCGGGTGGCAATGGCGGCGATGCCGGCAAGATCGCCCCGCTTCCGGCAGCATATTTCCACCTGCCGTTCGGCGAAAACGACAACATGCATTTGGGTGCTTCGTTGACCGTGCCGTTCGGTTTCGAGACCAAGTACGACCGCGACTGGGTGGGCCGTTACCTTGGCACCAAGACCAAGCTGGAGGCCATCGACGCCGCGCTCGCGTTCTCCTACGACGTCAATCCGTACGTGTCCTTCGGCGCCAGCGTGTTCGTCGAGCGTCTGGACATCGATCTGGCCGGTGCGATGGATCTGGGCGCCGCGCTGTACGGCAAGGTGCCGGGTTTCACGCCGGGCAGCGCCGATGCCTACAACCGCATCAAGGGCAACAACACCGCGGTGGGCTACACCTTGGGCGGCCTGTTCAGCATCGACGAAAACACCAACATCGGCTTGACCTATCGCTCGCAGATGGACCACAAGATCGATGACGGCAGCGCCCGCTTCACCGCGGACACCACGTCAGGGCAGCAGGCGCTGGCGGTCCTCCAGTCGCAGGGTCTATTCGTCAATTCCAAGGGCAAGGCAACGGTCAAGCTGCCGGCTTCGGCCACGATCAGCTTCACGCACCGCTTCGAAGGCCCGTGGTCGGTGATGGCCGACGTGACCCGCACGGGGTGGTCGAAGTTCGACAAGGTCAACGTGAACCTGGATTCCGGGCAGGTCCTGCCGCTGAGCTTTGGCTACCGCGACACCACGTTTGCCTCGATCGGCGCCGATTACCGCCTGAACGACACGCTGACCCTGCGCGGCGGCGTTGCGTACGACCAGACGCCCACCACGGTCGAGCACCGCGACGTGCGCGTGCCGGACAACAGCCGCAAGTGGCTGTCGCTGGGCCTGAGCTGGAAGCCGTCCGAGCGCATCGAGTACAACGTGGGCTACACGCACCTGTTCGCCAGCAAGCCGGAGATCGACGCGTTGTCTTCGTACAGCAGCACGCTGGTCGGCGAGTACAAGGTGACCGGCGACGTGCTCGCCGCTTCGATCAACTACAAGTTCTGATCGAGCCGTTCCGCGCGACACCAAGGCCCCGCTTCGGCGGGGTCTTTGGTTTCCGGCATGCGGCCATCTGCATGTGCGGCAAGGCAAGCGATGGCCGGACGTGAGAAAATCCGGCTCTGGCCGTGACCTGCGCCAAGGCAGGTGCAGGCTTTCCGACACGCGGGCCTCCCCGTCGCCATGGCGCCTGCGTCAGGCCATGTGGCCGTTCCGACGGGCAGGATGTCCCGCGTGTTTCCCGTTCCGCCGCATGATCCGTACATGAAGCCGCTCATCCATCTGCCGACCCACTACCGGCATTTCCACCGTATCGCCTGGCTGGCGACGCTGATGACCCTGTTCACGCTGGGCTTCGGTGCCTTCGTCCGCCTGTCCGATGCCGGGTTGAGCTGCCCCGATTGGCCGACCTGCTACGGCCGGGCGGCATGGCCGACCGTGCCCGCGGACGTGGCCGATCACGCCGCCAGCAAGATCCGCCCGCTGGAAGTGCACAAGGCTTGGCGCGAGCAGGTGCATCGTTTCCTGGCCGGGGCATTGGGCGTGGAGACGCTGGTGCTGGCGCTGCTGGCCGTGCGCCGGCGGCGGCTTGGCGTTGCCCAGGTCATCCTGGCGTCGGCATTGGTGGCCATCGCGATCCCGCTGTACATGCGCGGGCAGCATGTCGCGGCCAGCATGCTGGCCTTGGCAGGCGAAGGCATTCTGGTGGCGGCCGCATGGCGCTGGTCCGGGCCTGATCTCGCACGGATCGGCGTGCTCACCCTGGCCGCCGTCATCCTGCAGGCCCTGCTGGGCATGTGGACCGTGACCTGGTTGCTCAAGCCCATCGTGGTGATGGCGCACCTGCTGGGCGGTTTGCTGACGTTTTCGCTGCTGGCATGGATGGCATGGCGCGCGAGCAATCTGCCGATCCATCTGGCCGACGTGCGGCGCATGCGCTGGTGGCTGGGCATCGGTGCGGCATTGCTGGTGGTGCAGATCGCGCTCGGCGGCTGGGTCAGTTCCAACTATGCGGCGCTGGCGTGCGCCACCGACTTCCCGACCTGCGTGGGCCAATGGTGGCCGCCGCACGATTTCGCCGAAGGCTTCCGCCTGTGGCGCGGCATCGGCGTGGATTACGAGGGCGGCGTGCTCGACGGCGATGCGCGCATCGCCATCCAGATGGCGCATCGGGTGATGGCCGGCGTGGTGTCGGTCTATCTGGTCGGGCTGGCCATCCGCCTGCTGCGTACGCCGGGCCTGCGCGGCTGGGCGGTGCTGCTGCTGGTGTTGCTGGTGGCACAGGTGGCATTGGGCATCCTCAACGTGAAGCTGGCGTTGCCGCTGCCGGTGGCCGTGCTGCACAGCGTGTGTGCATCGCTGCTGATGTTCGTGCTGGTGTCGCTGCTGGCGCGCCTGCGGGCGCCGGAGTGAGGCGGGCATGAGCAAATTGACCCGCACCATTGCCGCGCACTGGCACGACTACTGGGACCTGACCAAGCCGAAGGTGGTCGCGCTGATCGTGTTCACCGCCTTGGTGGGCATGGCCTTGGCGATCCCGACCCTGCCCACGGCCGCGCAATGGCGCGCCGCGGCGCTCGGCCTGCTCGGCATCTGGCTGGCCGCCTCGGCCGCAGCCGCCATCAACCAGCTGCTCGACGCCCGCATCGACGCGCAGATGGCGCGCACCTCGTGGCGGCCGCTGGTGGTGGGCAAGGTGCAGCCCTGGCAGGTGCTGGTGTTTGCCGGCGTGCTGATCGCGTTGTCGATGGCCATGCTGGTGGCGTGGGTGAACGTGGTCACCGCCGTGCTCACGTTTGCGTCGCTGATCGGTTACGCGGTCATCTACACCGTGTACCTCAAGCGTGCGACTTCGCAGAACATCGTGATCGGTGGGCTGGCCGGGGCAATGCCGCCGATGCTGGGCTGGGCTGCGGTTACCGGCATGCCGCACGCGGCCGACTGGATCAACGCCGGCCTGCTGGTGGCGATCATCTTCGTGTGGACGCCGCCGCATTTCTGGGCACTGGCCATCTTCCGCCGGGCCGATTACGCCAAGGCGGCCATCCCGATGCTGCCGGTCACCCACGGCGTGCCGCACACGCGCCGGCAGATTTTCGCCTACACCCTCGTGCTGACCGTGGTCACACTGCTGCCGTGGTTCACCGGCATGTGCGGGGCGTTCTATCTCGGTGGCGCGCTGGTGCTGGACGGCGTGTTCGTCTGGTACGCATGGCGCATGCTCGACCCGCCCGACGAATTCTTTTCGATGCGCACCTTCCACTGGTCCATCGTCTACCTGATGGCCTTGTTTGCCTTCCTGCTGGTCGATCACTGGTTGCTGCCTTGGGTCGATCCGGCCCGCGTGGCCTTCCCGATGGCTTGAGTCCGGGAGCGTCCGCCTCCACGAAGAAGACACCCTTTGCGGAGGCATCGGGCATGCGCCGGGTGATCGGTTTTCTGATGGGCCTCTGCCTCTGCCTTGCCGCAGGAGTGCGTGCGGAGGCTCCGTCGTCGCAGCAGCCGGCTGATGTGGCCCTCGCTGCTGCGGTGGCCGACATCGACAAGGCTTCAGCGGGGCGACACGTGATCCTGCTGGGGGAATGGCACGGTACCGTGCAGACGCCGGCCCTTGTCGCGCAACTCGTCGGGCGCGTCGCGCGTGCGCATCGTGTTCCGGTGGTGCTGGCACTGGAGATCGCCGAGGACCAGCAGGCCTCGCTGGATGCCTGGATGGCTTCCGACGGCGGCATCGAAGCGCGTCAAAGATTGCTTGCGAACAGGCACTTGCAGGAGCCGCACCACGATGGCCGCGACAGCCGGGCGATGCTGGACATGCTGGCGGCCGTGCGCACCTTGCGGGAACAGGCGTTGGACATCCGCTGAAGCATCCTCGTTGATTCG
>DMID01000031.1 GCA_003449195.1 Lysobacteraceae bacterium
GTGGGCGCTGGCTGTCCGCCGCGGTCGCGCTGCTGGCGGCCTGCGCCCCGCTGCTGTACCTGCTGGACCGGCACCCGCAGGCCAACCTGCCGTGGATCGCGCTGCTGTTGCCGCTGCATCTGCTGCTGGCTTGGGCGGTCTGGCACCACGCCGCCCCGAAGCCCAAGAACCGCTGAGCTTGCCGCGCTCCGCACGCTGGCTCACGATGCGTGCATGAGCGAACCGCCCCCCCAGCATCCCGAACCGGACCTGCCCGCCTGCGTGGTCAACTGCGTCTGGTACGGGCCGCAGGGCCAACGCCACGCCATCGGGCTGGATGCCATCAGCGACGTGTTGGCCGAGCATGCCGACGGCTTCGTGTGGCTGGGCCTGTACGAGCCCGAGGCCGAGGTGCTGGCCAAGCTGCAGGAGGAGTTCGGCCTGCACGAGCTGGCCATCGAGGATGCGCAGATGGCCCACCAGCGCCCCAAGGTGGAGTCCTACGGCGACTCGCTGTTCATCGCCACCAACACCGCGCAAGTGGTGGACGAACACATCCGCTACGGCGAAACCCACGCCTTCCTCGGCCCGCGCTACCTGATCACCGTGCGCCACGGCGCATCGCTGTCGTATGCGCCGGTGCGCGCGCGGCTCGAACGCGAGCCGGAATTCATCCGCCTGGGCCCCTGCTACGCTGCCTATGCCGTGCTCGACGCCATCGTCGACAACTACCTGCCCATTGCCGCCAGTTTCCGCGAAACGCTGAGCGCGCTGGAGCAGGACATCTTCAACGAAACCTACCGGCGCGACATCGTGGTGCGCCTGTACGACCTCAAGCGCGAACTGACCTTCATGCGCATGGCGGTGGCACCGATGCAGGACGTGCTGGCCCAGCTGGTGCGCAGTGCCAGCCCGCTGATCGTCGATGACATCCGCCCCTACCTGCGCGACGTGTTCGACCACAGCGTGCGCGTCAACGAAGCCATCGACGTGCAACGCGACATGCTCGGCACCGCACTGGGCGTGAACCAGTCGCTGGTGACGCTGGCGCAGGGCGAAACGGTCAAGCGGCTCGGTGCATGGGCCGCGCTGCTGGCCGCCCCTACCTTGATCACCAGCTGGTACGGCATGAACTTCCATCACATGCCCGAGCTGGACCTGCCGTGGGCCTACCCGGCGATGATCGTCGGCGTCGGCGTGGCCTGTGCCGGCCTGTACGGGCTGTTCAAGCGCCTGCGCTGGCTGTGAGCCTGCAACGTCCGCAATGCCGCCGGCATGTGCGGCGCGGACGCCATTCGACCAAAGTCGCCGCATCGCGGATTGACCCTGCCGGGCACGCGGAGCAACCTTAACCAACTCTGTCTGGAGACCTCTGCATGAAGGCTTTGTCCAAGATCGGCTGGGCCGCGCTCGCGCTGCTCGGCGCGTTCTGTCTGGGAACCGTGGCGCTGCGCCGCGGCGAAACCGTCAACGCGCTGTGGATCGTCGTGGCGGCGGTGTCGATCTATCTCGTCGCCTACCGTTTCTATGCCCAGTTCATCGCCCGCAAGGTGATGCATCTGGACCCGACCCGGGCCACGCCTGCAGTGCTGCGCAACGACGGTCTTGATTTCGTGCCCACCAACAAGCACGTGCTGTTCGGCCACCATTTCGCCGCCATCGCCGGCGCCGGCCCGCTGGTCGGCCCGGTGCTGGCCGCACAGATGGGCTACCTGCCCGGCTTGCTGTGGCTGGTGGCCGGCGTGGTGCTGGCCGGTGCGGTGCAGGACTTCATGGTGCTGTGGATCTCCAGCCGCCGCGACGCGCGCTCGCTGGGCGATCTGGTGCGCGAGGAGATGGGCCAGATTCCCGGCACCATCGCCCTGTTCGGCGCCTTCCTGATCATGATCATCATCCTCGCCGTGCTGGCGATGGTGGTGGTCAACGCGCTGGCCGAAAGTCCGTGGGGCATGTTCACCGTGGTGGCGACGATCCCGATCGCCCTCCTGATGGGCGTGTACATGCGCTACATCCGCCCCGGCAAGATCGGCGAGATCTCGGTGGTGGGCCTGATCCTGCTGCTCGGCGCCATCTGGCTGGGCGGCAAGGTGGCGGCCGACCCGACCTGGGGCCCGGCTTTCACCTTCAGCAAGGAAACCATCACCTGGATGATGGTGGGCTACGGATTCGTCGCCTCGGTGCTGCCGGTGTGGCTGCTGCTGGCTCCGCGCGACTACCTGTCCACCTTCCTCAAGGTCGGCACCATCATCGCGCTGGCCATCGGCATCCTGATCGTGATGCCGGAGCTGAAGATGCCGGCGCTGACCCAGTACGCCAGCAACGGCATGGGCCCGGTATGGACCGGCGGCCTGTTCCCGTTCCTGTTCATCACCATCGCCTGCGGCGCGGTGTCCGGTTTCCATGCGCTGATCTCTTCGGGCACCACGCCCAAGCTGCTGGCCAACGAGAAGCACATGCCGTACATCGGCTACGGCGGCATGCTGATGGAATCCTTCGTCGCGGTGATGGCGCTGGTGGCCGCCTCGATCATCGAGCCGGGCGTCTATTTCGCGATGAACACGCCACCTTCGGCCGTGGGCAGCGACGTCGTCACCGTGGCGGCCAAGGTGTCCGAATGGGGCTTTGCCATCACGCCCGACGTGCTGACCGCCACCGCCAGGGACATCGGCGAGAACACCATCCTCAACCGTGCCGGCGGCGCGCCAACCTTGGCCGTGGGCATCGCGCAGATCCTGCACCACGTGCTGCCGACCGAAAACTCGATGGGCTTCTGGTACCACTTCGCCATCCTGTTCGAGGCCTTGTTCATCCTCACCGCGGTCGATGCCGGCACGCGCGCGGGCCGCTTCATGCTGCAGGACCTGATCGGCAACTTCGTGCCGGCGATGCGCAAGACCGAATCGTGGGCGGCCAACATCATCGCCACCGGCGGCTGCGTGGCGTTGTGGGGCTACCTGCTGTACACCGGCGTGACCGACCCGTTCGGCGGCATCAAGACCTTGTGGCCGCTGTTCGGCATCTCCAACCAGATGCTCGCCGGCATCGCGTTGCTGCTGTCCATCGCCGTGCTGTTCAAGCTCAAGCGTGGCCGCTACGCGTGGGTACCGGGGCTGCCGGCGGCGTGGCTGCTGCTGTGCACCACCTCGGCCGGCCTGATCAAGATCTTCGACGCCAACCCGGCCCAGGGCTTCCTCGCCCAGGCGCACAAGTTCCAGGCCGCAATCGCCGCCGGCGAAGTCACCGCACCGGCCAAGACGATGGCGCAGATGAACCAGATCGTGGTCAATGCCTACGTCAACACCACGCTGACCGCGCTGTTCCTGTTCGTCACCGCCGTGGTGCTGGTCTATACCGTCAAGACCTGCATCCAGGCCAGCCGCAACCCGGCCCGCACCGACAGGGAAACACCGTACGTGAAGCTGACCCCCGCGCAGATGGCGGACCTCTGAGATGGGCGGCGCACTCGTCCCGGTCGGCCAGTACCAGACGTATCGCCGCGTATGGCGGCGTCTGGTACAGACCGCGCGGCTGTGCTGCGGCATCCCGGATTACGACAACTACGTGCGGCACATGATGGAGAAGCATCCGGATCGCCCGGTGATGGACTATCCGACCTTCTTCCGCGAGCGCCAGGAAGCCCGTTTCGGCGGCGGCAAGGGTTTCCGCTGCTGCTGACCCGGCCTCGCGGCTCACACGCTGCAAATGCACTTCGGAAGCGGCCCGCACGGGCCGTTTCCTTTTTCACTGTCCCGTTGCGTTGACGACGGGCTCCGTCAAGAGCGCCCTGCTAGGCATGCAGCCGGAATCGCGGCATGTCGCCCAATGCCAGACTCCGTCCCCGCTCCGTCCGGAGTCGTTGTTCTTGCTCCGTCATCCATCGGCCCCGCCTCCCGTCCGAATGCCGATGGCGTCGCGGCCGAAACGGCAGACGGCAAACCGCATCGCCCGGGCTTCGGCACGGATGCCTGCCGGCTCCGATTTCCGTGCTGCCGAGAGAACGCGAGGCCCGCGCCCAACGGACCGTCCATGCGCGGGCTCGGGACTCGCGGCTGGAAACTCGCAGCCAGGGCTATCACGCGCAGCAGGCGCTCCCCGCAAGCGCTCAACCGCCGGCCAGTGCGCGCAGGGTGATGCCCACCACATAGGCCAGATAGGTGCCGGTGGCATAGCCCATCGTGCCCAGCACCACGCCCACCGGCGCCAAGGCCGGATGGAAGGCCGCAGCCACCACCGGCGCGGATGCCGGGCCGCCGATGTTGGCCTGCGAGCCGATGGCGAAATAGAAGAACGGCACCTTCAACAGTTTGCCCAGCGCCCACAGCAGCACGATGTGGAAACCGATCCACACCAGGCCGAGCGCAAACAGCCACGGCCGGTCGAGCAAGGCGGCCAGATCCATCTGCATGCCGATGCAGGCGATCAGGAAATACAGCAGCAGCGAGCCCAGCTTGGACGCACCGGCGCCATCGAGCGTGCGCGCACGGGTGAAACTCAGGCCGAGGCCAATGCTGGTGGCCAGCACCACCACCCACACGAACGGCGCATCCAGGCTGAACTGGCCGGCCCAGCCGACGTTGGCCTTGAACCAGGCCGCCACCGGCGCGGCGATCGCGTGCGACAGGCCGACCGCACCGAAAGCCACCGCCACGATCAGCATCAGGTCGGTCAGGCTGGCCACGCGCTCGTGTTCGGCCTGGAAGCGGCCGACGCGCTCCTTCAATTCGTCCAGCCCCGAAGTGTCCGCACCACTGCGTGCGTCGATGGCCGGCGCGCGCGCAGCGAGGAAGATCAACACCGCCATCCACACGTAGCCCACGCCCACGTCCACCACCGCAAACTGGCCGAAGGTGGTGGCGTTGACCTGGAACACCTCGCGCATGGCCAGCATGTTGGCGCCGCCGCCGATCCAGCTGCCGGCCAGCGCTGCCATGCCGGCCCAGGTGTCGCCGGCCACCGTGGCCGGGTGCAGCCACTTGAACAGCATGAAGGCGGCCACCGCGCCGATCATGATGCTGAAGGACGCGCCCAGATACATCGCCACGATCTTCGGCCCGAGCTTGAGCATGCCTTTCAGGTCCACCGTGAGCGTGAGCAACACCAGTGCCGCCGGCAGCAGCACGTCGCGCGCCACCGGGTTGTAGAGCCTGGTGTTCTGCCCGTCGATCAGGCCGACGGTGTTGTAGATGCCCGGGATCAGGTAGCACAGCAGCAAGGCCGGCACGAAGGTGTAGAAGCGCTTCCACAGGCCGGACGGACGCGAAGATGTCCAGAACACGGCGCCGAGAGTGGCGGCGATCAGGCCGAACACGACGATGTCGTTCTGGATCAGGGCATGGGACACGGGCACGGCGGCATCGGCGGGCATCGGCAATCACTCGGAACGGAAACGGGCACGCGCCCCTGCAGGCGCCGGACATGGAAACGCCGCGCGATGCGCGGCGTTTCCGGTTCACTGCATCACTGGCCGATGTGCTGCTTCAGCCACGCGTTGACGGTGTCGTGCCACAGGATCGAATTCTGCGGCTTGAGCACCCAGTGGTTCTCGTCCGGGAAGTACAGGAACTTCGACTCGATGCCCTTGCGCTGCGCGGCGGTGAAGGCGGCCAGCCCCTGCTCCACCGGAATGCGGAAATCCTGCTGACCGTGGATCACCAGGATCGGCGCCTTCCAGTCCTTCACGTGGTCGATCGGGTTGAATTTCTCGTAACCGGCCGGGTTCTGCCACGGCGTGCCGCCGTTTTCCCATTCACTGAACCACAGCTCCTCGGTGCTGTAGCCCATCATGCGGTTGTCGAACACGCCATCGTGATCCACCAGACACTTGAATGGCGAGTTGCCGTCCTTGTCGAACCAGTTGCCGGCCAGCCAGTAGGTCATGTAGCCGCCATAACTGGCACCCAGCGCACAGGCCTTGCCGCCGTCGAGGAAGGCGTACTGCTTCTGCGCCGCCTCCCAGCCCTTCTGCAGATCTTCCAGCGGGCGGTCGCCCCAGTGTTGGCTGATCGCATCGGTGAAGGCCTGGCCGTAGCCGGTGGAGCCGTGGAAATCGATCATCACCACCGCATAGCCCTGGCCGGCATAGGTCTGCGGGTTCCAGCGATAGCTCCAGCCGTTGCCGAAGCTGCCCTGCGGGCCGCCGTGGATCAGGAACGCCACCGGATACTTCTTGCCGGGCTGGTAGTTCCACGGCTTGACCACGTAGCCGTGCACGGTGTCATCGTTCCAGCCCTTGAAGCTGAACTGCTCGAAATCGCCCCAGGCCACGTCCGGCAGCACCTCGCCGGCGGACGGCGTGATCGCGCGCAGCGGCGCCTTGGCCGCCGCATCGGTCACCAGGATCTGGTCGCCGCTCTTGAGCGAATTGCGGGTAATGGCCAGGGTCGGGCCGGCCAGCTCGACCGCGCCCACGCTGCCCTCGCCCACCAGCTTGACGACCTTGCCGCTGGCGATGTCCACCTTGAACAACGGGTGCTCACCCATGTCGTCGGCGGTGGTGTAGATCGCCTTGCCGTCTTCGGTCAGCACGATGCCGCCGGCCGAACGGTCCCATTGCGGCGCGATCTCGCGCACCACGCCGCTGCCCAAGTCCATCGCCATCAGGCCGAAGCGGTCGGCCTCGAAACCCGGTCGCTTCATCGCGGTGTAGTAGAGCGTGCCGCCGTCGGCGGAAAACACCGGGCCACCATCCCATGCCTTGTTGGCCGCCGTCAGGTTGACCGGCGCGGCGCGGCCGGAAGCGTCCAGCCTGTACAGGTCGAAATTGGTGGACCACGGTTCTTCGCGGCCGGCCACGCGGATGCTGGCCACCAGCGACTGTCCGTCCGGTGCCCACGCGTAATCCTCGCTGCCGCCGAAAGGCTTGGACGGCACGTCGCCGGCCAGGGTGATGCTCACCGCCGAAGCGCCGACCACCGGCTTGCCGTCGGCCGCCGGCAATGCGGTGACGAACAAGGTATTGCGACGGCCGTCGTTCCACGTGTCCCAATGGCGCACGAACAACTGGTCGAACACCTTGCCCGAGGCCTTGCCGGCTTCGGCGGCATCGAGCTTCTTCTTCGTGCAGTCCAGATCCGAGCCGCAATCCTGGAACACGCCCGCGCTGAAGGCGATGCGCTCGCCCTTCGGCGACAGCCTGTAGCTGTCCACGTCGAGTGCGAACGCGGTGAGCTGGCGCGGCTCGCCGCCGGACAGCGGCAGCGCGTACAACTGCTGGCTGCCGTTCTTGGCGCTGAGGAAGTAGACCGTCTTGCCATCGGGCGAAATCGACGGCGAGTTGACGTTCCAGCCTTCCGGCGTGAGCCGCTGCGGCGGGCGCAGGTCGCGCGTGCGCAGGTTGCGTACCCACAGGCCGGTGGAGGCCTTGCTGGCGTCGGCATTCATCACCCGCTTGGCGAACACCAGCGTGCCGCCGTCGGGCGTGAGCACCGGCGAGGACACGCGGTCCAGGCGGACCATGTCCTGCACGTCGAAACCGCGCGTGGCGGCAGGTGCGGCGGAAGCCGTGGCGGCGGCCAGCATGGCCAGGGGCAACAGGGCGTGACGCAGGTTCATCGGGGCTCCGCGGACATCGTGTGGAAACCTGCCGATGGTAGGCGCTGGGCCGGCCTGCGGCAAAGGCATGAAGTCACGGTGGCCGCGCGGCCGTGATGCCACGGCTGGCATGAACGCCGAGGGCGCCATCCGGCGCCCTCGGTAACGCACCCGCATGGGGAACGCGGATCAGCCCGCCTGTTCGCCCTTCTTGCCGGCGCGGTAAAGCAGCCAGCCGACCAGAGCCAACACCAGCAGGCCGAACCATTGGTTGAGGTTCAGCGCTTCGGGCAAGGCCAGCACGTCGGCATGGCCGGACACCACGATCGGGATCGCGATGGCGATGCCCATCAGCGCCTCGCCGGTGATCAGGCCGGCGGAGAACAGCACGCCCGGGCGATGCACGCGGTCGCGGCCTCCCTCGTCATCGGGACCGATCTTGTGGAAGCGCTCGACGAAGTGCGCGATCAGGCCACCGATGAAGATCGGCACCATCAGCTCCAGCGGCAGATAGATGCCGATGGCCGCCGCCAGCACCGGCACGCGGAAGCGCGCATTGCGCTTCTTGAACTGCTCGTCCACGGCGATGATGGCCGCACCGATCACCGCGCCGATGCCGATCATCGTCCACGGCAACTGGCCACCGAACAGCCCGCGCGCCACCGAAGCCATCAGCGTGGCCTGCGGCGCGGCCAGCGACTGCGGGTGCTCCGGCGTGGCCGGGCCGATGCCATAGGCCTGCGCCAGCAGGTTCAACACCGGCGCCATGATCAGCGCGCACGAGAATGCGCCGATGCCCAGCATCAACTGCTGCTTCCACGGCGTGGCCCCGACCAGATAGCCGGCCTTGAGGTCCTGCAGGTTGT
>DMID01000202.1:0-335 GCA_003449195.1 Lysobacteraceae bacterium
TTGCCGAATATGCGCAGGTGGCCGACGGCATCGAGCAGGGCCGCCTGTGGCTGGATGTCACCTCGATCAAGCGCGCGCCGGTGGATGCCATGCTGGCCTCGCGTGCCGACGTGGTCGGCCTGCACCCGATGACCGCGCCGCCCAAGTCGCCCAACCTGAAGGGGCGAGTGGTGGTGGTGTGCGAGGCGCGCCTGTCGCCGCGCTGGCGCGGCTGGTTCGACGGGCTGCTGCAGCGCTTGCAGGGCGAATACGTGCGCACCGACCCGGACCGCCACGACCGCATCATGGCGCTGGTGCAGGCGCTGGTGCATGCCGGGCACCTGGCCCAGGCCCGG
>DMID01000202.1:449-8144 GCA_003449195.1 Lysobacteraceae bacterium
CATCTACGAGGACATCCAGTTCGAGAACCCGTACGCGGCCGACGTCCTGGCACGGCTGGTGGATGAACTCACCGCCTTGCAGCAGCTCATCGGTGCCGGCGACGAAGCGGCACGGGCGAGCTTCCGCGAGCGTTTCTTCGGCGCTTCGCGGCAGCGCTTCGACGAGCAATCGCTGCACGAGGGCAATTACACCTACGAGCGCATCGGCTACCTGCTGGCCGACCTCACCGAGCCGCGCGCGATCAGCGTCTACCTGCCGCTGGACCGCCCCGGTTCGCTGCGCGACCTGCTGCAGGTGTTCGAACGCCATGGCATCAACCTGGCCTCCATCCATTCCTCGCGCACGCCCAAGGGCGAGCTGCATTTCCGCATCGGTTTCGACAAGGACGTGAGCACCGATGCGATGCATGCCGCATCGCTGGAAATCAACACCAGCGGCATCGGCCGCGTGCTGGGCACGGTGGTGCCGTCCACGGCGGTGCGCCCGGCCTTGCCCGACGGCGTGCGCCGACGCAAGGCAATGGCGGCCGACGTGGCGCCGCTGATCGCCTTGCGCGAAGCCGTGCTGGCCGATTACCTGCGCTCGTCCGGCGCCGATGCATCGCCGCCGGCATTGCTGGCGCGCGTGCTGGAAGGCATCGGCAATGCCGACATCTTCGAGCGTGACGGCCGCGTGGTCGGCGTGCTGAAACTGGACCGCAGCGGTGCCGACTGGCTGGTCGACCAGATCCAGCTGGCGCCGGAATTGCAGGGGCAGGGCATGGGGCGTCGCCTGATCGAGGCTTTCGTGACCGAGGCCCATGCTGCCGGCCATGACGTGATCCTGCAGGTGCTCAAGACCAACCCGGCCAGGCGGCTGTACGAGCGCATGGGTTTCGTGGTCGAGGGCGAGGACGCGCGCGAATTCCACATGCGTCTGGCCCGCCCGCAGGCCTGAGCCCGGCGGGCTGTCGCATGCCGCGTGTGCCTGCCTTGCACCCGGCGCTTGCGGGGGCGGTACGGGCATGTCGCCGCGCCGCATTCGTTGCCGAGTTTGATCGTGGCGGATGGCCGGCGCGGATGCGCCTTCAGTCGCGGACCAGCCCGCCGTCCACCACCAGGTTCTGCCCAGTCACCGCGCGCGACCACGGCGAGGCGAAGAACAGCACCGCATCGGCAAATTCCTCCGGCGTGGTGACGTGCCCCACCGGCGTGGCCGAAGCGATGTAGTCGAACACCGCTTCCGGCGTGGCGGCGCTGGCATCGGTGGTGCGCAGCAGGCCGCCGGACACCATGTTGACGGTGATGCCGTCCGCGCCGAGGTCGCCGGCCAGCGTGCGGGTCAGCGACAGCAGCGCGGCCTTGGCGGCAGTGTAGTCGTGGTAGGGCACCACCGGGTTCTGGAACAGGTTGGTGCCGACGTTGATGACCCGGCCGAAGTGCAGCCCGCGCATGCCGGGCAGGGTGGCCTGCACGGTGTTCAGCGCGCCGCGCACGCTGCCTTCGAACTGGGCTGAAAAATCCTGCCAGCCGATCGCGTCGGCCTTGGCCCGGGCATCGCCGTTGAAGCTGAAGTCGGCCAGCGCGTTGTTGATCACGGTGCTGATCGGGCGCCCGAAGTGCGCCTGCGCCGCGCTGACGAGTGCCCGCACCTGGGCAAGGTCGGTGACGTCGGCCTGCACGGCCAGCGCGGCCGGGCCGAGTTCGGCGGCCAGCGCCTCGGCCGCCTCGCGGCTGCGTCGCCAGTTGACGATCACGGATGCGCCCTCGCGGGCAAAGGCATGGGCGATCGCGCGGCCGAGGCCGCGTCCGGCGCCGGTGACCAGGGCGAGTTGTCGAGAAAGCTGCATGGGCACTCCGCTGGCGGAAGGGCATGCAGTATACGGAGCCGCCGCGTGCAGGCCCGTGTGTAGGAGGGCGTGGCATCCGTTGCCGTTTGCATGGGGCGCTGGTTCGACTTGGCCTGCATCCATCTTGCGGATGGCTTGCGGATGGAGCCGAACCTGTTCTTCCTCGGCGCCGGCAATGCATGTGCCTGATTCCATGCGTGCATGGGCCGCGTCGGGCTACCATCGGCGAATGAACACGCACTCTCCCGTCCGCATCGTCATCCATGGCGCCTCCGGGCGCATGGGCCAATCCCTGCTGCGACTGGCGGCGGAAACCGCCGGTATCGAGGTGGTGGCCGCAGTGGTCCGCAAGGCGCCGGCACAGCGCGTCATCGATGGCATCCCGTTCTTCGCCTCCACTGAGATGGGCGGCCTGCCTGCGTTCGACGTCTTGATCGATTTCAGCCTGCCGGATGCTTTCGACCCGGTGCTGGCCCAATGCGTGCAGCGTGGCGCGGCCCTGGTGTCCGGCACCACGGGCCTGTCCGATGCGCAGCGGCATGCGCTGGATGCGGCGGCGGCCCGCATCGCGCTGGTCTGGGCATCCAACTTCAGCCTCGGCGTGGCGGTGCTGACCGATCTGGTCGAGCGTGCGGCGGCGGCCTTGCCGGGCTGGGATTGCGACATCGTCGAGGCTCATCACGTGCACAAGAAGGATGCGCCTTCCGGCACCGCGCTGAGCTTGGGCGCGGCGGCCGAAACCGCCGGCGCCGCGCCGCGCTATGCCAGCCTGCGGGCTGGCGACATCGTCGGCGAGCATCTGGTCCAGTTCACCGGGTTGGGCGAGCGGGTGGAACTGGTGCACCGGGCCACCAATCGCGACATTTTTGCCCGTGGCGCCTTGCACGTGGCGGCGCGGCTGGCCGGTCGGCCGGCCGGCAGTTACCGGGTACGCGACTTGCTGTGAGGGCTTCGGCCCAGCGCGGCGATCGCGGTCGTCCTGTCCGTCCGCGCCGCGTGGACGGTGGTCGATGGCAGCGACGGTCCGCTGAACGGTGTCGGCCCGGGTGAGGTTGCCGCAACTGGCACCGACGCGCCGCGCCCGGTACAATTCCCGCTCGCCTGTTAACCCCTCCACGGACCGGAAAGCCACCGCGTCCGCGGTTTCTTGCAGCCGCAAGCAGGGGGAACACAGGGTTCCATTCACCCCAAGGCGATCCCCCGTGACTGAAACCGCAATTCTGGTCCTCGAAGACGGCACCGTGTTCGAGGGCGACTCCATAGGCGCGACCGGCCTTTCCGTGGGCGAGGTGGTGTTCAACACCGCCATGACCGGCTACCAGGAAATCCTGACCGACCCGTCCTATGCCCGCCAGATGGTCACGCTGACCTATCCGCACATCGGCAACACCGGCTGCACCGACCAGGACGACGAGGCCGGGCAAGTCTGGTGCTCGGGCCTGATCGTGCGCGACGTGCCGCGCCGGCCCAGCAACTGGCGTAGCCAGGTGTCGCTGCCGGAGTGGCTCAAGGCGCGCGGCGTGGTGGCCATCGCCGGCCTGGATACCCGCAAATTGACCCGCATCCTGCGCGAGCGCGGCTCGCAGAACGGCGCGCTGATGGCCGGCAAGATCGACGTGGACGCCGCACTGGAAGCCGCGCGCAAGTTCCCGGGCCTTAAGGGCATGGATCTGGCCAAGGTGGTGTCCACCGCCGAGCGCTACCCGTGGAGCGAGGGCGAGCTGGACCTGGACAAGAATGCCTTCGTCCAGGCCGCGCCGAAGTACAAGGTGGTGGCCTACGATTTCGGCGTGAAGCGCAACATCCTGCGCATGCTGGCCGAGCGCGGCTGCGAGGTCACCGTGGTGCCGGCGCAGACCCCGGCGGCCGAGGTGCTGGCGCTGAAGCCCGATGGCGTGTTCCTGTCCAACGGCCCGGGCGACCCGGAGCCCTGCGATTACGCGATCGCCGCGATCCGCGAATTCATCGCCGCCAGGGTGCCGACCTTCGGCATTTGCCTGGGCCACCAGCTGCTCGGTCTGGCCGCCGGCGCGCGCACGATGAAGATGCCGCACGGCCATCACGGCGCCAACCATCCGGTGCAGGACCTGGATTCCGGCCGGGTGATGATCACCTCGCAGAACCACGGCTTCTGCATCGACGAGGCCAGCCTGCCGGCCAATGCGCGCGTGACCCACCGCTCGCTGTTCGACGGCAGCAACCAGGGCATCGCCCTGACCGACGCACCGGCCTTCGGCTTCCAGGGCCATCCGGAAGCCAGCCCCGGCCCGCACGACGTTTCCCCGCTGTTCGACCGCTTCGTTGCGCTGATGGAGGCGCGTTGACATGCCAAAGCGCACCGACATCAAGACCATCCTGATCATCGGCGCAGGCCCGATCGTCATCGGCCAGGCCTGCGAATTCGACTACTCCGGCGCGCAGGCGTGCAAGGCGCTGCGCGAGGAAGGCTTCCGGGTGGTGCTGGTCAACAGCAATCCCGCCACGATCATGACCGACCCGGACACGGCCGATGCCGTGTACATCGAGCCGATCAACTGGCAGACGGTCGAAAAGATCATCGCCAAGGAGAAGCCCGACGCGCTGCTGCCGACCATGGGCGGGCAGACCGCGCTGAACTGCGCGCTCGACCTGGCCGACCACGGCGTGCTGGAGAAATACGGCGTCGAGCTGATCGGCGCCAAGCGCGATGCCATCCGCATGGCCGAGGACCGCGAGCTGTTCCGCGTGGCGATGGGCGAGATCGGGCTGGAATGCCCGAAGGCGCACGTGGCACGCAGCTTCGACGAGGCGGTGGCCATCCAGGCCGAAGTCGGCTACCCGACCATCATCCGCCCGAGTTTCACCCTGGGCGGCAGTGGCGGCGGCATCGCCTACAACAAGGAAGAATTCGAGGAGATCATCAAGCGCGGCCTGGAGCTGTCGCCGGTGCATGAAGTGCTGGTGGAAGAATCCGTGCTGGGCTGGAAGGAGTTCGAGATGGAAGTGGTCCGCGACACCGCGGACAACTGCATCATCGTCTGCTCCATCGAAAACCTCGACCCGATGGGCGTGCACACCGGCGACAGCATCACCGTCGCCCCGGCGCAGACCCTCACCGACAAGGAATACCAGCGCCTGCGCGATGCTTCCGTGGCGGTGCTGCGCAAGATCGGCGTGGATACCGGCGGCTCCAACGTGCAGTTCGGCATCAACCCGAAGAACGGCCGCGTGGTCGTGATCGAGATGAACCCGCGCGTGTCGCGTTCGTCCGCGCTGGCGTCCAAGGCCACCGGCTTCCCGATCGCCAAGGTCGCCGCCAAGCTGGCGGTGGGCTACACGCTGGACGAGCTGAAGAACGAGATCACCGGCGGGCTGACCCCGGCCTCGTTCGAGCCGGCCATCGACTACGTGGTCACCAAGATCCCGCGTTTCGCCTTCGAGAAGTTCCCGGCCGCCGATGCGCGCCTGACCACGCAGATGAAGTCGGTGGGCGAGGTGATGGCGATGGGCCGCACCTTCTCCGAATCGGTGCAGAAGGCCCTGCGCGGGCTGGAAACCGGCAAGGTCGGCTTCGACCCCACCGGGCTGGACCTGACCAGTGAGGACGACCTGACCACGCTCAAGCGCGAGCTGAAAGCGCCCGGCCCGGAGCGGCTGTTCTACGTGGGCGACGCCTTCCGCGCCGGCATGAGCGTGGACGAAGTGCATGCGCTGTCGCACATCGACACGTGGTTCCTCGACCAGATCGAGGACATCGTCGCCGACGAGAAGGCGCTGGCGGCCGATGGCCTGGGCGCGATCGATGCCCGCCGCATGCGCAAGCTCAAGCGCGCCGGTTTCTCCGACGCGCGGCTGGCACAAGTGCTTGGCACCGACGAAACCGCCGTGCGCACGTTGCGCAAGGCGCTGGGCGTCAAGCCGGTGTACAAGCGCGTGGACTCGTGCGCGGCCGAATTCGCCACCGGCACCGCCTACCTGTATTCGACCTACGAGGACGAGTGCGAGGCCGCGCCCAGCAACCGCGACAAGATCATGATCCTCGGCGGCGGCCCCAACCGCATCGGCCAGGGCATCGAGTTCGACTATTGCTGCGTGCACGCCGCACTGGCGCTGCGCGAGGACGGGTTCGAGACCATCATGGTCAACTGCAACCCGGAAACCGTGTCCACCGACTACGACACCTCCGACCGCCTGTACTTCGAGCCGCTGACACTGGAAGACGTGCTGTCCATCGTCGAGCTGGAGCAGCCCAGGGGCGTGATCGTGCAGTACGGCGGCCAGACCCCGCTCAAGCTGGCGCGCGCGCTGGAAGCCAACGGCGTGCCGGTGATCGGCACCTCGCCGGACTCCATCGACCTGGCCGAGGACCGCGAGCGCTTCCAGCACCTGGTCGAGCAGCTGGGCCTGAAGCAGCCGCCGAACCGCACCGCGCGCACCGCCGAGGAGGCGCTGACGCTGGCGCGCGAGATCGGTTACCCGCTGGTGGTGCGGCCGAGCTACGTGCTCGGCGGCCGCGCGATGGAGATCGTCTACGGCGAGGCCGACCTGGCCCGCTACGTGCGCGACGCGGTCAAGGTATCCAACGATTCGCCGGTGCTGCTGGACCGCTTCCTCGACAATGCCGTCGAGTGCGACGTGGACGTGATTGCCGACAAGGACGGCAACGTGCTGATCGGCGGCGTGATGGAGCACATCGAGGAAGCCGGCGTGCATTCGGGCGATTCGTCGTGCTCGCTGCCGCCGTATTCGCTCTCGCCGGCCACCCAGGCCGAACTGCGCCGGCAGGTAGTCGAACTGGCCAAGGCCTTGAAGGTCGTGGGCCTGATGAACACCCAGTTCGCCATCCAGCACGAGGACGAGGGCCACGGCATCGTCTACCTGCTGGAAGTGAATCCGCGCGCCTCGCGCACGGTGCCGTTCGTGTCCAAGGCCACCGGCGTGGCGCTGGCCAAGATCGCCGCGCGCTGCATGGCCGGCAAGACACTGGCCGAGCAGGGCGCCACCAGGGAAGTGGTGCCGGACTACTACTCGGTGAAGGAAGCCATTTTCCCGTTTGCCAAGTTCCAGGGCGTGGACCCGATCCTCGGGCCGGAGATGCGTTCCACCGGCGAGGTGATGGGCGTGGGTCGCAGCTTCAACGCCGCGTTCGCGCGCGCGCAGGAAGCCGGCGGCATCAAGGCGCTGCCGGCCTCGGGCAAGGTGTTCATCTCGGTGCGCGACCCGGACAAGGCGCGCGTGCTGCCGGTGGCGCAGGAACTGGCCGGGCGCGGCTTCGGCATCGTCGCCACCCGCGGCACCGCCGCGTGGTTCAGCGAGCACGGCCTGCAGTGCGAAGTGGTCAACAAGGTGGCCGAAGGCCGCCCGCACATCGTCGACCTGATCAAGAACGGCGAAATCGTGTATATCGTCAACACCACCGAGGGCCGCCAGGCCATCTCGGATTCGTTCTCGATCCGCCGCGATGCATTGCAGCAGCGCATCACGTATTCCACCACGGTGGCCGGTGCCCGCGCGCTGGTCCATTCGCTGGATTTCCGCGGCACCGGCCCGGTCTGGTCGCTGCAGGAACTGCACAAGGAGTTGCAAGCATGAGAGCTCCCATCACCGCCAAGGGCGCCGTGCGCCTGCGCGAGGAACTCGAACACCTCAAGTCGGTGAAGCGTCCGGCCATCATTGCCGCGATCGCCGAAGCGCGCGAACACGGCGATCTCAAGGAGAACGCCGAATACCACGCCGCGCGCGAGGAGCAGGGCTTCATCGAAGGCCGCATCAAGCTGCTGGAAGGCGAGCTTTCGCACGCCGAGGTCATCGACGTGTCCAAGCTCAATGCCGGCAGCAAGGTGGTGTTCGGCGCCAGCGTCACGCTGGCCGACGTGGAAACCGACGA
>DMID01000125.1 GCA_003449195.1 Lysobacteraceae bacterium
GCACCGCCATCGACGATGCCCTGCTGCAGGCCACGCTGAAGGCCTTGCCGGCCCGCCTCGGCGACCGCGCCAGGCTGCCCGGCGGCGGCAAGGTCGACGACGCCATCGCCCTGCTCGACCGCCTCAGCCGCCAGCCCGAGCTGGCCGACTTCCTGACCCTGCCTGCCTACGCGCAGATCGACTGACCCCACCCCGGTTCCACGGACATACAGAGAGACGACCATGACCACCACCAAGCAGAACCAGATCGCCGCCGAGATCCAGAAGGACTGGGACACCAACCCGCGCTGGACGTCGGTCAAGCGCAACTACACCGCCGCCGACGTGGTGCGCCTGCGCGGCAGCGTGCAGCCCGAGCACACCCTGGCCCGCCGCGGGGCCGAGAAGCTGTGGAAGCTGGTCAACGGCGAGGCGAAGAAGGGCTACGTCAACGCCTTCGGCGCGATCAGCGCCGGCCAGGCCATGCAGCAGGCCAAGGCCGGGCTGGAAGCGGTGTACCTGTCCGGCTGGCAGGTGGCCGCCGACGGCAACACCTCCGAGACCATGTACCCGGACCAGTCGCTGTACGCCTACGACTCGGTGCCGACCATGGTCCGCCGCATCAACAACACCTTCCAGCGCGCCGACGAGATCCAGTGGAAGGCGATCTTCGACGGCAAGACGAAGGAAGCCGACGCGATCGACTTCTTCCTGCCCATCGTGGCCGACGGCGAGGCCGGCTTCGGCGGCGTGCTCAACGCCTACGAGCTGATGAAGAACATGATCGTCGCCGGCGCGGCGGGCGTGCACTTCGAGGACCAGCTGGCCGCGGTGAAGAAGTGCGGCCACATGGGCGGCAAGGTGCTGGTGCCCACCCAGGAGGCGATCCAGAAGCTGCAGGCCGCGCGCCTGGCCGCCGACGTGCTGGGCGTGCCGACCATCGTGCTGGCCCGCACCGACGCCGAGGCCGCCAACCTGCTGACCTCCGACTTCGACCCCAACGACAAGCCCTTCGTCACCGGCGAGCGCACCAACGAAGGCTTCTACCGGGTCAGGAACGGCCTGGAGCAGGCGATCAGCCGCGGCGTGGCCTACGCGCCCTACGCCGACCTGGTGTGGTGCGAGACCGGCACCCCGGACCTGGGCTTCGCCCGCGAGTTCGCCCAGGCCGTGCATGCCGCCAGCCCGGGCAAGCTGCTCAGCTACAACTGCTCGCCCTCGTTCAACTGGAAGAAGAACCTGGACGACAAGACCATCGCCGGCTTCCAGGACGAGCTGTCGGCGCTGGGCTACAAGTACCAGTTCATCACCTTGGCCGGCATCCACATCAACTGGTTCAACACCTTCCGCTTCGCCCACGAGTACGCCCGCGGCGAGGGCATGAAGCACTACGTCGAACAGGTGCAGGAGCCGGAGTTCGCCGCGCGCGACAAGGGCTACACCTTCGTCTCGCACCAGCAGGAAGTGGGTGCCGGCTACTTCGACGACGTCACCACGGTCATCCAGGGCGGCAGCTCCAGCGTCACCGCGCTGACCGGTTCGACCGAAGAAGCGCAGTTCTGAGTCGTGCGCCTGCCGCTGTCCGTGCAGACGGGCGGCGGCAGGCCTGTTTCATTGGGCAGCCGATGCGTGGCCTTTGTTGCGACGCGGCAATCCGATTCGTGTATTCTCGAGTGTCAAGGGCCGCCGGGGCAGCGTCAGGCACGGCCGGCCGAAGACAGGGATGCAGGGGTCCGTCGATGAACCGCGATCAGGCCGCCGTGGCGGCATCCGGTGCGGCATTTGCCAATGGCTCAAGCGACGGAGCCGATGTCGCCGTGCGCACGCCCATGTCATTCGCCGAATTTGCCCTGTTCCGCGAATGCGGGCATGCCCGGCAATTGGCCGCAGGCGAGGCGCTGTTCCGGCGCGGCGATCTGGGCACCTCGATGTACGTGATCGAGCAAGGCGCGGTGGAGCTGGACTTCGGCGAGGACCTCGCGATCAAGCATCTGGGGCCGCTGGAGTTCTTCGGCGAGCTCGGCCTGCTGATCGGCAACCATGCACGGACTGCCGACGCGGTCGCTTCCGCCGACACCACCTTGTACATGCTCGACCACTGCGAATTCCAGCAGCTGGTGGACCGCGACTCGGGGCTGGTGGCGTATTTCCTGCGGCGGGCCATCGGCCGGGTGGTGTTCAGCGAGCAGAGCCTGTTGCGGCAACTGCGCCGTCGCAACCAGGATCTGGAAGCCGCTCTGGACAACCTGCATGCGGCAACCCACCAGCTCAGCCAGACCAGCGAGCTGATCCGCGTGGACGAGCTGACCGGGCTCTACAACCGGCGCGGGCTGCATCTGCACCTGCAGGAGCGGCGGGCGCAAGGCATGCCGGCCCGGCTGGGCCTGATCCTGATCGATTGCGACCGGTTCAAGCGGGTCAACGACGAATACGGCCACATCGTCGGTGACCGGGTGTTGCAAGGCATTGCCTCGGTCCTGCGTTCGGTGATCCGGCACGAGGACGTCGCATGCCGCCTCGGTGGCGACGAGTTCTGCCTGCTGGTGCAGGCTGGTTCGCTGGACGATGTGCAGACGGTGGCCATGCGCGTGCTCGATGCCACCCGCGCCCAGCTGTCGATGCCGCAACATCCGCCGCGCATCTGCCCGATCAGCGTCGGCGCCTGTCTGGTGGACGCGCGCCACGACTGGGGCGATTGGTACGCCCAGGCCGACGAGGCGCTGTATCTGGCCAAGCGCCAGGGCGGCAATCGGGCGCAGTGGCGCGAGGTCGCGGCATCGGCACGGACATGAGCCAGGACGAACCGTCGCCAACGGACGCGGCAGACGGCGCCGCGGCAGCGCGGCTCAAGACGGTCCTGCTTGCCGACATCTGCGATTCCACGGCCATCGTCGAAAAGCTGGGCGATACCCATGCTGCGGACCTGTTCCGCGACCATGACCGGCTGGTCCTGCGGCTCCAGCAGCAATGGCACGGGCGGCTGATCGACCGTTCGGACGGTTTGCTGATGCTGTTCGAGCGGCCGGTGGAAGGTGCTGGCTTCGCGCTCGATTACCTGCGCGGTCTCGACGAGTTGGGCCGGGTGCGTGACATCCATCTGACCGCCCGCGCCGGCCTGCATGTCGGCGAAGTGCTGACCTGGCACAACAGCGAGGAAGCGGTGCGCGCCGGCGCCAAGCCGGTCGACGTGGAAGGCTTGGCCAAGCCGATGGCCGCGCGATTGATGGCCCTGGCCCGGCCGGGCCAGATCCTGCTGTCGGCGGTGGCCGAGTCGCTGGCATCCCGCGCGTCGGCCGAGCTGGAACAGGACGGCCGCCATCTGGTCTGGAAGCTCCACGGGCGCTGGCGTTTCAAGGGCATCCCGCAAGCGCAGGACGTGCATGAAGTCGGCGAGGTCGGCCGCGCGCCACTGCGTGCGCCCGCACCTTCGGCCAAGGCCTGGCGCGACCTGCCGCTCTGGCGCCGGCCCGCTGCCCTGGCCGCCGAAGTGCTGTTGCTGGCCGGCATCGGCCTCGCAGGCTGGTTGCTGACCCGGCCGCAACCGGCCATCGCCTTCAACGAGCGCGACTGGGTGGTGATGGGCGACGTGCGCAACCTTACCGGCGAAAAGGTGCTGGACGATTCGCTGCAGCAGGCCTTCCGCATCAGTCTGGAGCAGTCGCGCCACGTCAACCTGCTCGGCGACCTCAAGGTGCGCGACACGCTCAAGCTGATGCGCCGCCGCGACGATGCCCCGCTCGACCGTGCCACCGCTTCCGAGGTGGCCATCCGCGATGGCGCGCGCGCGGTGCTGCTGCCTACCGTGGCCGAGGTCGGTGGCCGGGTGAAGGTGAGCCTGGAGGTGGTCGACCCGGCCACGCAGGCCACGGTGTACGCCGAGTCTGCAAGCAGCCGCGGTCTGGACTCGGTGCTGGGTTCGGTGGATGCGGTCACGAGCCGGATGCGCGGCCACCTCGGCGAAAAGATGCAGGCGCTGAGCGCCACGTCGACGCCGCTGCCGCAGGTGACCACGTCCAATCTGGATGCATTGCGTTCCTATGCGCTCGGCCAGCAGGCTTATGTAGACAGGCAGTTCAGTGATGCCGTCGACCTGTACAAGCAGGCACTGCAATTGGATCCGCAGTTTGCATTGGCCTGCATGGGCGTATTCCGTGCCGAGATTTCGCAAGGAAACTACCAACAGGCCGAGCCTTGGCTGCGCAAGGCCATTGCATTGCGTAATCATCTGGCCATGCGCGAGCAATTGTTCGTCGATGCATGGGCGGGTGAATTTTCCGAGCAGCCAGCGCTGCACGCGCCCGGGAAATGGAAGGCGCTGGCAACCACGTATCCGGACTTTGGTGCAGCCAATGCGCGCTTGGCATGGTGGCAATACACGCTGGGGCATTATGAGGATGCCTACCAGTGGGCTGGCCGGGCTTCGTCGGACAAGGAGCCGCAGCGATACGCCGCCTTCGACACCATGGCGAGAGCGCGGCTGGCACAGAACCATTACGACGAAGCCTTGGCCTTGTTCGCCGAGTCGGAGAAGTTCGGCCGGATGCCGTTGTCGCGCCGGCATGCCTCGGCCTTGTTGGCCGCCCGGCGACAGACCGAGGCTGATGCCGCCATGGCCGGCCTGCGCCCCGGCAAGGGCGACGCATTCGCCTACATGGACAAGATCGCGTGGCGGCTGGATCGGGACGACTGGGCAGGGGCTCGCGCGTTGGCCGAACAGGCTGCGGCAGACAGCGCCGAAGAGGAAGTGCTGGTGTCTGCACCCTTGCGCATCGCAAGGCTGTACGTGGACAGTCACTTCATCCCGGCGCCTGCCACGGCGGCATCCGCTCGCGCGTTGGCGAAGGAAATGCTGGACATGGCGGGCACGGCCAACCCGGCGATGACCGACGTGTTGCAGCAGCTTGGGATTGCTGCCTTGCGTGTGGGGCAGCGTGCCGAGGCGCGGCCGATGGAGGCCGGCTTGCTCGGCCGGGTGAGGAGCCTGGTCACTTCCACCGACCCGATGACGGCGGGCTTGGCCACCATGCTGGCTGCCGACGATGCGCGCCTGCGTGGGCAGCCTCCGCAGGCCATCGCCCTGCTACGCGAGAAGATGGATGGCAGCGAGCATTTTCAGCTGCATGTCGCCCTGCGCGATGCGTTGCTTGCAGCCGGCGACCAAGTAGGCGCGGCACGCGAGCAGGGGTGGCTTGCACAGAACCGTGGCCGCGCCATCAGCGATCCGACGGGCGGGCAGGTGTTCATGCCGATGAACATCGTGGATACGGGCGGCTCTTCACCAAGGGAGTGAAGCACGCGGCTTCACTCTCATGCGGTGGGTGGACGTCAGTGGCCTTGGCCCGCTTCCAGACAGAAGGGGTGATCGTATGGATTTACCCCGACCAATTGCGCCAGAAGCATGGCACGGGCAGCGGCAATGTCCTGCTTGCTCGCCAGCGTGCCGAAGCTCAGGCAGGACTCGCCACCATCCAGTGCCTGCACGATGAAGTCGTCGCTGAGACCAAGCTGCTTCAAGGCCGCCGCCTTGTCGCTGGCAAACAGGCTGCGATAGGCGTCGTCCGTGCTCAGCAGCTCGAGCAATTGGGCGGCCGCGGCAGCGGGAAAGGGGAGGTGTGGCGTATTGCCTTCGGTTCCGGTGGGCATTGCGGGGACTTCCTTGCGTGGAGGACGTGGCGGCCATCGCCGCCTTCTGATATCGGCACAATGACGGCACCCCTTGATGCCGGAAGTTTCCATGCGTCTGCGCCGTTGCACCGTGCTGTATCTGGAACCTCGCGAAGAAGCCGCTTTCGATCTGGCCTCGCTGCTGGCCGGTGGCAACGGTCTGCGCCGCACGCGCCGCTGGCTGGCGTTGGCGCCGCATCTGGAGATGGAAGTGGAAGTGGATGCCGACGAGCGCGAATTGCTCGGCCTGCTCGGCCCGGGCGAGTGGACCGAGCGTGACGGTTTCGATGCAGGCTGGCAGCCGGCCATCGGCCGTTTGCTGGGCGAGGGCCTGCTGATCGGCGATGACGAGAGTTCGCTCATTCATGCCGAACGCGATGGCGCGGTGCGCGCCACGCACTGGTGGGGGCCATCGCTGCTGATGCATCGCTTCAGCCGCTGGCAGGGCCTGGACAGCGTAGCGGCGATGGAGGCCAACGGCATGACCACCGCGAAGGACATGCGCGAGAAACTCGGCGCACCGCCGCCGGAAGTGGGTGAGCGCGTGCCGGCATCGCGGCGCTTGCCATTGCCGCGCGCGGTGGAAGACGAATTCGACGCCTTGCTTGCACGTCGTACCACCTGCCGCAATTTCGACACGGGCAGGCCATTGTCCTTGGCGCTGCTGGCGCGTTTGATGCAGCGCGTGTTCGCGGCGCGCGCGGCGGTGGCCATCCAGGACGATGCGGTATTCCTGAAGAAGAACGCACCCTCCGGTGGCGGCCTGCATGCCACCGAGGCCTACTTGCTGGCGCGCGACGTGGAAGGGCTGGCGCCGGGGCTGTACCACTACCATGCGGTGGATCACGCGCTGGAGCCACTCCCCGTTCCGGACGCGCCGCTGGATGCGTTTTCGCAACGCATGCTGGCCGGCCAGCACTGGTTTGCCGCTGCTCCGGCGCAGGTGATGCTGGCGCCGCGCTATGCGCGCAGCTTCTGGAAATACCGCAACCATCCCAAGGCCTATCGCGCGCTGATTCTCGACGCCGGGCATCTGTCGCAGCTGCTCTACACTTGTGCCACGCAGATGGGGCTGGCGGCCTTCGTCACTTCGGCGATCAACGAGGCCGACATCGAACAGGCGTTTGGCATGGATCCGCTGGTCGAAGGGCCGTTGGCCGTGTGCGGCTTCGGCTGGCGCGCGGACACCATGAGCACCACCGAATTCGATCCGACCGGCGAAGTGTGGGGCCGGTGAAGTGTGGCGGGTTCGGGATGTTCATGCCGCATCGCGCGTGCCGGCAAGCGCGATGCCGCGATAGCCGAGTGCCTCGCTCAGATGCGGCGTGGCGATGTCGGCGGCGCCGGCAAGATCGGCGATGGTGCGGGCCACGCGCAGCATGCGGTGCATCGTGCGGGCGGACAGGCGCAGGCGTTCGGCGGCCTGTT
>DMID01000071.1 GCA_003449195.1 Lysobacteraceae bacterium
TCAGCATCACGTGCTTTTCCAGCGCGCGCGCGGTCTCGCTGCCGACCATCTCTTCCTTCTGCGCGAACATCGCGGCCTCGGCCTGCTGCACGTGGGCGAGGATGCCCTCGGCGTCCAGCTCTTCCTGCGCCTTGTGCAGGCCGACCAGATCGACGTCCAGCGCCAGTTCCGACGCCAGCGCGGCTTGCAGCCCCGGCAGGTCCCACTGTTCGTCCACNNTCGTGCGCCTTGACCAGGCCAACCACGTCCATGTCCACGCCGAACTCGCCTTCCAGCGTGGCCTGCAGGCCCTGCAGGTCCCACTGCTCGTCCACCGAGTTCGGCGGCACGAAACGGGTGACCAGATCGTAGACCACGTCCTCGCGGATGCCGTCGACGTTGTCCTTGACCGACTCGGCATCGAGCAGTTCGTCGCGCTGGGCGTAGATCACCTTGCGCTGGTCGTTGTTGACGTCGTCGTAGTCGAGCAGGTTCTTGCGGATGTCGAAGTTGTGCGCCTCGACCTTGCGCTGGGCCTTCTCGATCTGGCGGCTGACGAGGCGATCCTCGATCACGTCGTCCTCCTTCATGCCCATCAGGCGCATGGCCTTCTGCACCCAGTCCGAGGCGAAGATGCGCATCAGGTTGTCTTCGAGGGACAGGTAGAAGCGCGAGGAACCCGGGTCGCCCTGGCGGCCGGAGCGGCCGCGCAGCTGGTTGTCGATGCGGCGGCTTTCGTGGCGCTCGGTGCCGATGATGTGCAGGCCGCCGGCGGCCTTGACCGCATCGTGGCGCTGCTGCCAGCCGGCCTTGGCCGCGGCCTTCTGCTCGTCGGTGGCGTCCTCGCCCATGCCGGCCACTTCGGCTTCCAGCGAACCGCCCAGCACGATGTCGGTACCGCGGCCGGCCATGTTGGTGGCGATGGTCACCGCGCCGGGCTGGCCGGCATTGGCGACGATCTGCGCCTCGCGCTCGTGCTGCTTGGCGTTGAGCACTTCATGCTTCACGCCGGCCTTGCGCAGATGCTCGGACAGCAGCTCGGAGGTTTCGATGGACGTGGTGCCCACCAGCACCGGCTGGCCGCGCTTGTGGCAATCCTTGATGTCCTCGAGCACCGCGTTGAACTTGGCGTTGCGATTGAGGAACACCTGGTCCGGCGAATCCACGCGCACGGTCGGCTTGTTGGTCGGGATCACCACCACTTCCAGGCCGTAGATGCTCTGGAATTCGTAGGCTTCCGTGTCGGCCGTGCCGGTCATGCCGGACAGCTTCTTGTACATGCGGAACAGGTTCTGGAAGGTGATGCTGGCCAGCGTCTGGTTCTCGCGCTGCACCGGCACGCCTTCCTTCGCTTCCACGGCCTGATGCAGGCCGTCGGACCAGCGCCGGCCCGGCAGGGTGCGGCCGGTGAACTCGTCGACGATCACCACCTCGCCGTCGCGGACGATGTAGTCCACGTCGCGCTGGTAGATGGCGTGCGCGCGCAGCGCGGCGTTGAGGTGGTGGACCACGCTCAGGTTGCTCGCCGCGTACAGGTTTTCGCCCTCGGCGACGATGCCGGCTTCGCGCAGCAGCTGCTCGGCATGCTCCATGCCGGCTTCGGACAGGTAGACCTGCTTGCTCTTCTCGTCCACCCAGAAATCGCCCTCGCCCTCTTCCTCGGCCTGGCGGCTCAGGTTCGGGACGATGCGGTTGACGCGGATGTACAGCTCGGGCGACTCGTCGGCCGGGCCGGAGATGATCAACGGCGTGCGTGCCTCGTCGATCAGGATCGAGTCCACCTCGTCGACGATGGCGTAATGCAGGCCGCGCTGATAGCGGTCGGCCTTGCTCAGCGCCATGTTGTCGCGCAGGTAGTCGAAGCCGAACTCGTTGTTGGTGCCGTAGGTGATGTCCGCGCCGTAGGCGGCGTGCTTGTCCGAATGCGGCATGCCCGGGTAGACCACGCCCACGCTCAGGCCCAGCCAGTTGTACAGCTTGCCCATCTGGGCGGCGTCGCGGCGGGCCAGGTAGTCGTTCACCGTGACCACGTGCACGCCCTTGCCCTCCAGCGCGTTGAGGTACACCGGCAACGTGGCGACTAGGGTCTTGCCTTCGCCGGTGCGCATCTCGGCGATCTTGCCCAGATGCAGCACCATGCCGCCGATCAGCTGCACGTCGTAGTGGCGCATGCCGAGCACGCGGCGGCTGGCTTCGCGGCATACCGCAAAAGCTTCCGGCAGCACCTTGTCCAGCGATTCGCCAGCGGCGATGCGCTGCTTGAACTCGTCGGTCTTGGCCTTGAGCTGGTCGTCGGAGAGCGCCTGCGTCTCCGGTTCGAGCGCGTTGATCTTGGCGACGATGCGCTGGAGCTGGCGCAGCTGACGCTCGTTGCTACTGCCGAAGATGCGGGTAAGCAGACTGTTGAACATTGAGGCAACCGGTTGGAATGGAGCGCCGGTTTCCGTCCTGGACGGCCCGGAAACGAAACAGGGCGCGAGGCGCCCTGTCGTGGCAACGTGACATTGTAGCTTGGGGCGAGCCGGCCCGTTTCAAGCCGGGGCCGGCCGCTGCCGCGCGGGCGGCAAGGCTCAGCCGCGGCCGGTCTTGCCGCCTACCGGCGTCGGGCCGTCGCCGAGGAACTTGCGCGGATTGACCACGCGACCGTTTTCCCACACCTCGAAATGCACGTGTGCGCCGGTCGAACGCCCGGTCGAACCGGCCCGCGCCACCTGCTGCCCGGCCCGCACCAGATCGCCTTCGCGTACCACCAGCCGCGAATTGTGCGCATAGCGGGTCACGTAACCGTTGCCGTGATCGACGTCCACCACGTTGCCGTAACCGGACTTGACCCCGGCGAAGGCCACCACGCCGTCGGCCACCGCCAATACCGGGTCGCCCACGCTGGCATGGAAATCCATGCCCTTGTGGAACTGGCCACCGCCGCCGAACGGATCGGCGCGGCCGCCGAACCCGGAGGTGACGTAACTGTCCTGGATCGGCATGCGCGACGGCACCGCATCGCGGTCCAGCTGGCGGTCGAACAGCAGCGATTCGAGTACCGATAGCTGCCGGCCGGAGGCCTCCAGTTGCTGCCCGGCCTCGTCCAGCCCCTTGCGGAAATCCCCCAGCGGCATGTCGTGGGCAACCTCGTCGCCGCCGACGCCGACCGGCTGATCGAAGTCGAACTCGCCGTCCTGCAGCTTGCCCATCCGGGTCAGGCGCTCGCCCAGCGCGTTCAGCCGGGTGGCCTGGGCCTGCAGCTCGCCGACCCGCGCCGACAGCGCGTTGATCTCCATCTGCGACTGGCGGCGGATGCGCTCGACCTCGGCATTACCGGCATGCCCGGCATCGCCGAGCTGGCGTGCCCCGGCCCAGCCCGCCCCGGCTCCCAGCAGCGTCCCGGC
>DMID01000064.1 GCA_003449195.1 Lysobacteraceae bacterium
ACTTGGATCGATCGCCGCGCCGGGGTGGATGCCGGCCGGCTGCGCGGACCTGGGCTCGAACAGCGCCGCGATCTTGGCGAATGCGGTGTACGGGTCGCGTGCGATCAGCGCAGTGCCGGGGGCGGCATCGGCGGCATCGGCACGCAGCACGACGATCGACGCCGCGCTGTCGGCCAGTTGGCTGCGGTAATGCGGGTTGGAGAGAAAGGCCAGCTGGCCATGGCCGGCGTTGGCCAGCGTGGCGACGCCGGTCACGCTGGCCGCGGCATCGCCACGGAGTTCCAGGGCGAAGCGCTCGGCCAGTTCGCCGGCGGTGAATGCGGGAGTGTCCATGCGGCAAGTTTAGCGGGTGTCGCCGTGCATCACGAAAAAGGCCCGGCATGGCAGCCGGGCCTTTCCGCAAAGCCTTGGATGCGGCACTCGATCAGAACTGGCCGCCGAAGGTGAACTGCAGCCGCTCCAGCTCGTCGCCGGGCTTTTTCTTGAACGGGAACGCATAGCTGATCGAGATCGGGCCGACCGGCGCGCGCCACAGCAGCGCGACACCGGCCGAAGCGCGCAGCTCGTTGGCCTTCACGTTGTCCCAGCCGTCGAACACGTTGCCGGCATCGACGAAGGCCGACACGCGCGCAGCCTTGCTGTCGAACAGTTTCGGGAACACGAACTCCAGGTGGCCGATGGTCTGCACCGAGCCGCCCAGCGGCTGGCCGCGCCAGTAGTAGCTGGTTGCCTCCGAACGCGGGCCCAGGGTGTTTTCCTGGAAGCCGCGCACCGAGGTGGTGCCGCCGGCGTAGTAGTTTTCGAAGAACGGCAGGCCGCTGGCGGTCACCGTTTTGACGAAGTTGCCGCTGGCATCGTAGATGTCGCGGGTAGTGTCCTTGCCGTAGCTGTCGCCGTAGCCGAGGCTGGCGCCGGTGCGCAGCACCAGCCACGAGGCGATCGGCCAGTACTTGGAGAACTCGTAGTTGAACTTGTAATACTCGGAGGTGGAGCCGGGCAGGGTGAGCTCCAGGCCCACGCGCTGGTAGGTGCCCCACGTCGGCATGAAGTAGTCGTTGCGGGTGTCACGCGCCCAGCCCAGCTCGGTGCGCCAGGCGTGGAAGGTGCGCGAGCCCATCGCATCGACGTAATCGATGATCTTCTGCGGCGTGTAGCCCGAATACGTGGTGATCTGGTTCTTGTCGATGCCGAACATCACCGAAACCAGGTCGTTCTCGGTGATCGGCACGCCGAGGATCACCTGCGCCGCACCGTTGGTGCTGTTGTACTGGGCGGTGTTGTAGTCCGAGTAGTCCAGCTTGCGCCAGGACAGGTTGTAGCCCAGCGACACGCCCGAATCGGTGAAGAACGGGTTGGTGTAGGAGAAACCGTAGCGTTCGAGGTAGCTGCTGCGCGAGGCCTGCACCGACACGCGGTTGCCGGTGCCGAGGAAGTTGTTCTGCGACAACTCGATCGACGTGCTCATGCCGTAGTAGCCCGAATAGCCCAGGCCCACCTGGAAGCTGCCCGAAGTGGTCTCCTTGACGTTGTAGACCACGTCCACCTGGTCGGTGGTGCCCGGCACGGTGGGGGTTTCCACGTCCACGGTTTCGAAGTAGCCCAGGCGCTGCAGACGGATCTTCGAGCGGTCGATGGCAGCCTGCGAATACCAGCTGCCCTCGAACTGGCGCATTTCGCGGCGCAGCACTTCGTCGGACGTGCGGTCGTTGCCCTTGAAGCGGATCTGGCGGACCAGCACGCGCGGGCCCGGCACCACCTGCAGGTTGACCGCGACGGTACGGTTGTCGCGGTCCACGTTGGGCTGCACGTTGACCTTGGCGAAGGCGTAGCCGATGTTGCTCAGCGCCATCGTGATCGAGTCGGAAGTCAGCTCGAGCAGGCGCCGGGAGAAGATCATGTCCTTCTTCAGGATGACCATCTTCTCGACGGTTTCCTGCGGCAGCACGGTGTCGCCGGTGACCTTGACGTCGGAGACCTTGTACTGCTCGCCTTCGGTCACGTCGGCGGTCAGGTACATGTCCTTCTTGTCGGGACTGATCGACACCTGGGTGGAGTCGATGTTGAAGTCCACGTAGCCGCGGTCCAGGTACCAGGAATTGAGCTTCTCCATGTCGCCGGAGAGCTTTTCGCGCGAGTACTGGTCGTCGCGGCGGTACCACGACATCCAGTTGTGCTCCTTGGACTCCCAGTTTTCCAGGATGTTCTCGGTGTCGAATTTCTCGTTGCCCACCAGGTTGACGTGGCGGATCTTGGCCGCCTTGCCTTCCTTGATGGTGATGGTGACGTCCACGCGGTTGCGGTCCAGCGGGCTGACCACCGGGGTGATCGACACGTTGTACTTGCCGCGGTTGTTGTACTGGCGCACCAGCTCCTGGGTCACGCGGTCCAGGCTCAGGCGGTCGAAGGTGCCGCCTTCGCTCAGGCCGATGTCCGACAGGCCCTTGAGCAGCTCTTCGCTCTTGATGTCCTTGTTGCCGGTGACGGTGAGCTTGTTGATCGCCGGGCGTTCCTTGACCGTGACCACGAGGATGTCGCCCTGCCGCTGCAGCTGCACGTCCTCGAAGAAGCCGGTCTTGTACAGCGAACGGATGGCCTGGGCCACCTTGTCCGGGTTGACCTGGTCGCCGCGTTCGATCGGCAGGTAGGTGAATACCGTGCCGGCCGCGATGCGCTGCAGGCCATCGATGCGGATGTCGCTGGCGGTGAACGGTTCGACAGCCGCCGCCTGGGCGAGCACGGGGGCGCCGATGCAGGATGCCAGGGCAAGGGCGAGCAGGCGCCGGGAGAAGGATCGCGTCATGTCACATCCGGTGGAGGTGGAGCCGCTGGTGCGGAAAAAGGTCGGGACGAACCGACGGGGCGAACGGGTTGGCAGAGTCATTGAGGCAGCAGGCCCAGGATGTCGTTGTAGAAGGCCAAACCCATCAGGCCCGCCAGCAGCGCGAGCCCGACATATTGACCGGCGGCCATCGCGCGTTCGCTCAACGGGCTGCCTTTGACCAACTCGATAAGGTAATACAGCAGGTGCCCGCCGTCCAAGACCGGGATCGGCAGCAGGTTGATGATCGCCAGGCTCAGCGAGAGCAGGGCGAGGAAATACAGGAACCAGTCCGCGCCGCGCTTGGCCGAGGCATTGGCGACGCGGGCGATGGTGACCGGGCCGGACACGTTCTTCAACGAGGCCTGGCCGGTGACCAGCCTGCGCATCATGCCCAGCGAATCGGACGCCAGTTTGCCGGTTTCGCGCAGCGCGGCCGGGATGGCGGCCAGCGGGCCGTATTTCTGCGCGGCGTCGTAGGCTGGCGCTTGGCTGGCGACCGCGATGCCCAGTTCCCAGGCATTCTTGCGGGCCGGGTCCGTGCTGCGGCGGGGCGTGGCCTGCAAGGCCAGCCGCTCGCCGTCGCGCTCGATCTCGATCATGCCGCCCGGCTGCCCGCCCAGCGCCTGCACCAGCGTGGACACCTGCGCCGCCGAATCCACCGGCTTGCCGTCGATGGCCAGC
>DMID01000173.1:0-138 GCA_003449195.1 Lysobacteraceae bacterium
TGCCCAGGCGCTCGCCCGGCGGAATGAAGATTTCATTCGTCTCGTTGCGCTTCTGGTAATCGACCGACTGCAGCTCTTCCAGCCGCGCCAGACGCGCCTTGCCCTTGGAGCGGCCGCCCTTGGCGTTCTGCCGCGACC
>DMID01000173.1:437-3696 GCA_003449195.1 Lysobacteraceae bacterium
GCTTCTGCAGCAGCAGGCGGCAGAGCGCGACGCGGCGCTTCTCGCCGCCGGACAGCTTGCCGATCACCGCATCCCACGGCGGCAGGCGCAGCGCGTCGGCGGCGATGTCCAGCTGCTGTTCGAGCGTGTGCGCGTCGCCGGCGGCGAGGATGGCCTCGAGGCGTTCCTGCTCCTTGGCCAGCGCGTCGAAATCGGCGCCTTCCTCGGCATAGGCGGCGTAGACCTTTTCGAGGGCCGCCTGCGCCTGCAGCACGTCGCCGACGCCTTCTTCCACGGCCTGGCGCACGGTGTGCTCCGGGTTCAACTCCGGCTCCTGCGCCAGGTAGCCCACCTTGATGCCGGCCTGCGGGCGGGCTTCGCCCTCGAAATCGGTGTCCACGCCGGCCATGATCTTCAGCACGGTGGACTTGCCGGCGCCGTTCAGGCCGAGCAGGCCGATCTTGGCGCCCGGAAAGAAGCTCAACGAAATGTCCTTGATGATCTGCCGCTTGGGCGGGACCACCTTGGACACGCGGTTCATGGTGTAGATGTATTGCGAGGACATGCGCGCTCCGTGGGCACGAACCAGCCGCTCCGTCGCAAGGACGGCCCGGCCTGGGATGGGAATGCCGGGATTATAGCGGGACGGGGCTCCGGCCACGCGGGGAACGGCTTCCCGTCCCGAATCTGAATGCGCGATGCTCGCGCCGGCATTGCAAGCGATTCCAGCCAGAATCGGTTAAGTCGCCGAGCCCAATATAGGCCCGCAACCACTCACCGGAGCCGCGCAATGGTTACCCGCACTTTCTCCCGCATCACCGCTTCGCTGTTGGCCGCGCTTGCCTTGGCGACGGCACCGGGGCTGGCTTTGGCCGACGACTGGGATCATGGCGACCGTCATGGCCATCACGACGACCGGCGCGATGATCGTCGCGACTGGCGTGATGATCGGCGTGATTGGCGTGACGACCGTCGCGATTACCGGCAGGGGTACCGCGAGGGCTACCGCGATGCCGACTACCGTCCGGGTCCGCCGCCGCATGCGCCGGCCTGGGGGTATCGCTATTCGCGCGGCGCCCGCTATTACGACGCCTACCGCGGCCCGGTCTACGTGGTGGACCGCTACCCGGACTATCACCTGCGCCGCCCGCCGTACGGCTACCACTGGGTGCGCGACGACCGTGGCAATTTCCTGATGGTGGCCATCGCCACCGGCATCATCGCGGACATCCTGTTGAACCACTGAACACGGTGTTGATGCGAAGCCCCCGGCCGTGTCCCGCCGGGGGCTTCGGCGTTTCCGGGGATGGCGAATTCCCGGTGCGGAGCAGGTGGCGGGTTAAACTGTGCGCAGCCAGCTTTCCCCATTCCGAACCCCGGAGCCCCGATGTACCCGCACACTGCCCGCATCGAAACCTACGACCCCGAACTGGCCCACTCCATCGCCGCCGAAGCGCAGCGCCAGGAGGACCACGTCGAACTGATTGCCAGCGAAAATTACGCCAGCCCGCGGGTGATGGAGGCCCAGGGCAGCGTGCTGACCAACAAGTACGCCGAAGGCTATCCGGGCAAGCGCTACTACGGCGGCTGCGAGTTCGTGGACATCGCCGAGCGTCTGGCCATCGAACGCGCCAAGCAGCTGTTCGGTGCCACCTATGCCAACGTGCAGCCGCACAGCGGCTCGCAGGCCAACCAGGCGGTGTATCTGGCCCTGCTGCAGCCGGGCGACACCATTCTGGGCATGTCGCTGGCCCACGGCGGCCATTTGACCCACGGCGCCAAGGTCAACGTGTCGGGCAAGCTGTTCAACGCCGTGCAGTACGGCGTCAACGACGATGGCCTGCTCGACTACGACGAAATCGAGCGGCTGGCGGTCGAGCACACGCCGAAGATGATCGTGGCCGGGTTCTCGGCCTACTCGCAGGTGATGGATTGGGCGCGTTTCCGCGCCATCGCCGACAAGGTCGGCGCCTACCTGTTCGTCGACATGGCACACGTGGCCGGCCTCGTCGCCGCCGGCGTGTACCCGAACCCGCTGCCGCACGCGCACGTGGTCACCAGCACCACCCACAAGACCCTGCGTGGTCCGCGCGGCGGCCTGATCCTGGCGCTGAATGCCGGCGAGGAAATCGAGAAGAAGCTGCAGTCGATCGTGTTCCCGGGCATCCAGGGCGGCCCGCTGATGCACGTGATCGCGGCCAAGGCGGTGGCGTTCAAGGAGGCGCTGGAGCCGGAATTCGCCACCTACCAGCAGCAGGTGGTGAAGAATGCCAAGGCGATGGCGGCCACGCTGATCGCGCGCGGCTACAAGATCGTGTCCGGCGGCACCGACAACCACCTGATGCTGGTGGACCTGATCGGCCGCGACGTGTCCGGCAAGGATGCGGAAGCCGCGTTGGGCAAGGCCCATATCACCGTCAACAAGAACTCGGTGCCTAACGACCCGCGCTCGCCGTTCGTCACCTCGGGCCTGCGCTTGGGCACGCCGGCCATCACCACCCGCGGTTACACCGAGGCCGACACCATCGCGCTGGCCGGCTGGATCGCCGACGTGCTCGATGCCCCGGCCGACGAAGCGGTGATTGCCGCCGTGCGCGACAAGGTCACCGCGCAGTGCAAGAAGTACCCGGTGTACGGCTGAGCACGACGGACTGACGGCCCGCGATGTACTGCCCCTTCTGCCAGCACAGCGACACCCGCGTGATCGACTCGCGGGTGTCCGAGGACGGCGCCACCATCCGCCGTCGCCGCGTCTGCGAGGCCTGCGGCGAGCGCTTCAGCACGCTGGAAACGGTGGAGCTGAAGCTGCCCACCATCGTCAAGGGCGATGGCCGGCGCGAACCCTTCGACGGGCGCAAGCTGCGCCTGAGCATGGAGCGCGCGCTGCACAAGCGCCCGGTGTCGGAGGAGCAGCTCGAAACCGCGGTGCGCGCGGTGGTGCATCAGGCGCGGATGAGCGGCGAACGCGAGCTGCCATCGCGCCGTCTGGGCGATTTCGTGATGGAGCAGATGCGCAAGCTCGACCACGTCGGCTACGTGCGTTTCGCCTCGGTGTACCGCAGTTTCGAGGACGTGGCCGACTTCCGCGAAGAGCTCGAAAAACTCGAACGCGACGTGCCCGAGGAAGGCCAGCTCTCGCTGCTCGGCGAATCTGCCGGCGAGGCGCCCGCACGCAAGGGCCGCGGCAAGTGACCCCGTCGCGCTGCGCGCATGCAGGCGCGGCCTGCACATGACCGGCATGGCGTTTTCGGCCGACGACCACCGCTGGATGGCGCGCGCG
>DMID01000223.1 GCA_003449195.1 Lysobacteraceae bacterium
TGGTCTTCGCGCTGGCCCTGCTCGAGCGCGACGGACTGGTGCTGCTGGTGGCGTGGTTGGGAGGCATCGCGGCCATTGCCGTGTTCGGCGTGCTGTCCGGCGGACTGGCCGACCTGGCCTCCGGGTGGCTGCACCGCCTGAACGCCTGACCGGCCGGGCGCGGATGCCTGCCGCCAGCCCGGCAGGACGCACGCCACAGACCTCGCCCGATATGCGTGCAGACGAACCCGCGGCGGCATGCCCGGACGACACAGCCGGGCGGCCATCCCGCCGCAATGCTTCCGACGAAAGTGTCAGCCGGCGATGTCGCGCGGCGGCTGCGCCAGCAAAGCCGTAAATTCGCCGGCGGTGAGCGGATGGCTCATCCAGTAACCCTGCATGAGGTCGCATTCGCGCTCGCGCAGCAGCTCGTACTGCTCGCGCTTCTCGATGCCTTCGGCCACCACCGTGATGCCCAGCGAATGCGCCATCGAGATGATCGCCGTGGTCAGGGCCAGGTCGTCCGGGTCGCGTGGCAGGTCGACGACGAAGCTGCGGTCGATCTTGACGCCATCCACCGGTACCCGCTTGAGGTAGCTCAGCCCGGAGAAGCCGGTGCCGAAGTCGTCCAGCCATACCTTGACGCCGGCGCCATGCAACCTCGCCAGCAGGCTGGATGCCTGCAATTCGTCGTCGATCACGGCGGTCTCGGTCAACTCCAGATGCAGTTGCGAGGCACGCAACCCGCTCTGCCCGAGGCAGTCGCCCACGATGTCGACCAGATCGCCGCGCCGGAGTTGGCGCGGGGAAACGTTGACCGAGATGAACAAGGGCGGCATGCCTGCGGGCGTCGGCCAGCCGGCGGCTTCGCGGCAGGCTTCGCGCAGCACGTTCGGGCCGATGGATTCGATCAACCCGCTCTGCTCGGCCACGTCGATGAACACCGACGGCGCCACCGTGCCCAGCACCGGATGGTTCCAGCGCAACAGCGCCTCCGCGCCGGCCAGCAGCCCGCTGTCCGCGCTGAAGATCGGCTGGTAGACCAGGCTCATCTCGCCGCGGTCCCACGCCCCGCGCAGCTCTTCTTCCAGCTGGGCGCGCCGCTCCACGGCATGATTCATCGCCCGGCTGTAGAACCGGTAGCAGTTCTTGCCGGCCACCTTGGCCTGATACATCGCGATGTCGCCGTTCTTCAGCAAGGCCGTCGCGCCGGATGCATCGTCCGGGAACAGCGTCACGCCGATCGAAGCACCGAGGAACACCTGCCGGTCCTGCACCGCGAGCGGACGGCCCAGATCGGTCACCAATCGCGTGGACAACTGCGTGGCCAGCTCGCGCAGGTGGGTGCCCTGCACGAGGATCACGAACTCGTCGCCGCCAAGCCGGGCCACCATCACGCCATCGCCGGCGACGCTGCGCACCGCACCGCCGATGCGGTTGGCGAACTGCAACAGGACTTCGTCTCCGGCTTCGTGGCCGAGCGTGTCGTTGACCCGCTTGAAGTCGTCGATGTCGATGAACAGCAACGCCATCTGCAGGCGGCTGTCCTCGCACAGCATCAGCCAGTGGTCCAGCCGCTCGCGAAACGCCACCCGGTTGGGCAAGCCGGTCAGCGGATCGGTATAAGCCAGATGGCGGATCTCGCGGTCGTGGCGCTCGATGCTCGCCCGCATCCGCTCGAACGCCCGCATCAAATCGCCCAGCTCGTCTTGCCGATGCTCCTCGATCTGCCCGACGGCGTAGTCGCCCTTTTCGATCCGCTGCGCGGATTCGGCCAGCCAGTGCATCGGGCGCACCAGCATGCGCTGCGCGTACCAGATGGCCAGCACTGCCACCCCGCTCAGCAATGCCAGCAACGCGGCCACAAGCCCGAGATGGCGTTGCCCCACCTTGGCCAGCTGGGCATGCATGCGCGCACTGGTGCGGTCCTCGTAACTGCGGATTTCGGCCAGACGGATGCCCACGCGCACGCCGCCGATGTGCTGGTTGCCGATCATGATCGGCATGGAAACATCGTAGTAAGCGGGCGAGCGCTGCACTTTCAGGCCGGTGGCGGAGATGGCTCCCGCCGCGAGCGGGTCTTCCATCCGCATGCCGTAACCCGGGATGTCGAGCGACCCGTCGCTGACCAGCCGGCCGCGCTCGTCGTAGACCAGCACGTAGCCGATGTTGTCCTGGCCGCGCACGCCACGGACGATCGAGCCGATTTCGTCCAGATCCGCGTAATACACCGGGTTGCGCAAGGCATCTGCCAGCATCTTGGCCAGCGACTGGCCGCGATCGCGCAGGTTCTGCTCGTACAGCTCATGGATGACGTCGCGGCTGGCCTTGTCGGTTTCGCGCTGCAAGGCCGACTGGCGCTGCACCAGCAGGGCGACGATGGCCAGCACCATCGCCAATGCCACCGCCGACACCAGCAGGAAGTGCCCCTGCAGGCCGAAGCGCGCGCGCTTCATTCGACCTCCAGACGCACGCGGGCGATGCCATGCCGCAAGCGGTCCAGCGACTGCCGCGTGGCCGGGTCGATCGCGAGAAAACGGGTGGTGCCGAAGAATTCGCGCAAGGCCGGCCGGGCCTGCGGGTCGTCCGATGCCTGCAGAAGCACCTCGCGCAGGCGCGCCTCGACCTTGGGATCGAGCGTGCCGCGGGCCAGCTCCAGCGCCCGCGGGTACGGCGCGGTTTCGTGGATGATGCGGAAATCGCGTCGGAACGCCGCCGGCACGCGATTGGGATTGTTCCAGTCCAGATCGCTCAGAGCGCCCGCATCGGCCAGGCCCTTGTGTACCCAGGAGGCGATGTTCAACTCCGAACGCGCCAGCAGATAGCCCACCGTATCCGGCGAGGGCACATCGTCATGCGAGGCCAGCACTTCCAGCCGCATTCCATTGCCGAGCAATTCCGCCGCCGGCATCAGATAGGCACTGGTGGACGCGATGCGCTGCAGTGCAAGCGTGCGACCGCGCAGGTCGCCAAGGCTGCGCACGGGGCTGTCCTTGCGCACGAAGAACACGCTGCGGTAGGCCTGCACGCCGTTGCGCTCGGCAAGCAGCATGCAGGTGGCTCCGGCCCGGTCCTGCAATTGCAGCGCGGTGCCGGGCGTTTCGGTCACCCAGTCGACGCGGCCGCGGCGCAGGTAGCTGGCCATCTGCTGGGCATCGCGCGCCATCAGGACCTGCCCTTCGCGGATGCCCACGTCACCCATGCGCGGCACGACGTAGTCGAGCAAGGCCTTGAGTTGTGCGTAATGCGAGGCAGGATCGTCACTGATGCGGCCGATCACCAGCACGTGCGACCGACCACTGTCGCCGTCTGCTGCGGCAACGATGCCACTGCACAGGCACAACAAGGCCGCACACGCGATCCGTGCCCACACCGCTACCCGCATTTTCATGCCCCGCACGGCCCGAATGTCCGCAGCCTAGCCGAAAGTCCGTTCCTGTGACAGCGTTGACTTCACCTGTCTTTCACCATCCCCGCCATGCGTTGCGCATCGGCCAGGATGCCGCGCAGCAGGCGCACCTCGCCCTCGCCCAAGGCCGCACGCAGGAAGATGCGGCGCAACTTGCGCAGCACCGACTCCGGTGCGCGCCCCTTGTGGAAATCGATCGCGTCGAGGGTGTCGGCCAACTGGCCGAAGAAACCCTCCATCTGCGCATGCGTGGCCGGTTGCCGCGTCGGCTGCCGCGCGTCGTCCGGCGCGGGCACTCCATCGGCATCGCCGGCAAGCAAGGCCAGGCGGAGTTCGTAGGCCAGCACCTGCACCGCGGCTGCCAGATTCAGCGAACTGAAGCCCGGGTCGGAAGGAATGTGCACGGCCACGTGGCACAGCTGCAGCTCCTCGTTGGTCAGGCCGGTGCGTTCGCGGCCGAACACCATGGCCACTTCGCCGCCCTCGGCGGCGGATGCCACCGCCCTTCCGGCCGCATCGCGCGGCAACAGCTCCTCCAGCGCCACGCGCCGGCTGCGTGCGGTGCAGCCCAGCACGAGCTGGCAATCGGCCACTGCCTCGGCGAGCGTTGCCAATACCGGCGCATCGCCCATCACGTCTTCGGCCCCGGCCGAGCGCCGGTAGGCCGCCTCGTCCAGCAGTTTCTCCGGCGCGACCAGCACCATCCTTGCCAGCCCCATGGTCTTCATCGCGCGCGCGGCGGCGCCGATGTTGCCGGGGTGCTGGGTGCCGACCAGGACGATGCGGATGCGGGAAGCGGGAGACATGCGGAAACCGGGCAGCGGGGGGATCGTCAATGGTAAACTGCATGGCCGGCCGTCGATGCCGGCCCGCTCTTTTCCCTCGCCAGTCCGTCCACAGCCCTACCGGGAGTCGTAACGCCATGCAGAAACCCGCCGTCAACGTCATGGTCAAGGCCGCCCGGCTTGCCGGCAACGTCCTGCTTCGCGGCATCAACAAGCTCGAGTCGCTGAACGTGGTGCAGAAGGGCCGGATGGACTATGCCAGCGAGATCGACGAAGAGGCCGAGAAGGTCATCGTCCGCGAGCTGACCCGGGCTTACCCGGACTACGGCGTGTTCGGCGAGGAAGGCGGCGTGCAGGGCCGCAAGAGCCGTTTCATGTGGGTGATCGACCCGCTCGACGGCACCAGCAACTACCTGCACGGCCTGCCCCATTACTGCGTGTCGATCGCACTCGTGGACAACGGCGAACCGGTGGACGCGGTGATCTTCGACCCGATCCGCAACGAGCTGTTCACCGCCAGCCGCGGCGCCGGCGCAGTGCTCAACGACCGCAAGATCCGCGTCACCGACCGCAAGGATCTGGCCGGTGCGGTGGTTGCCACCGGCTTCCACCCGCGCGAACGCGCCCGCATCGGTGCCCAGCTCAAGTGCGTGGACACCGTGCTGCAGCAGGCCGAGGACATCCGCCGCGGCGGTTCGGCCGCGCTCGACCTGGCCTACGTGGCCAGCGGCCGCCTGGATGCCTATTTCGAAGCCGGCGTGAAGGCATGGGACATCGCTGCCGGCGTGCTGCTGGTGCGCGAGGCCGGCGGCCGCGTGTGCGACTACAAGGGTGCCACCCCGGCCCGCATGGACGACAAGGGCCCGGATTCGCGCCAGATCGTCGCCGGCAACCTGAAGGTCAGCGAAGCCCTGCAAAAGGTGATCGTCAACACCGGCTACGCTGCCGCGTTCGGCTGATATACCCGCCACGGAAACACGGGCATCCCGGATGAAGAAAACCCCGCGTCGTTGCCGGCGCGGGGTTTCGTTTTTTTTGCCCAGCAGGGGCTCGAAAGCGGTTCCGTCACGGACGACGGGCAAGCGCCTCGACGTCCTTGGCCTTGGGCATCAGATCCTGCTTGGTCACCGAGAACGGGCCGATCGACAGCATCGGCACCGCGACGATCACCGAGGAAATCACCACGATCACCGCGCCGACCATGTGGGTCTCGGCCAGCCCTTCCATCGACGAGCCGCCGTACAGGTACAGCGCCAGCGCCGACAGGAAGAACATCACCGCGGTGATGATGGTGCGCGACAAGGTCTGGTTGATCGAGCGGTTCAGCACGTCCAGATGATCGGCGCGCAGGCTGCGGAAATTCTCGCGGACGCGGTCGAACACCACGATGATGTCGTTGATCGCGAAACCCATCACCGACAGCATGCCGGCCAGCACGGTGAGATCGAACTCCCGGCCCAGCAGTGACATGTAGGCAATGGTCAGGATCAGGTCGAAGAACGCGGTGATCGAAGCCACGATCGCGAACTTCCACTCGAAGCGGAACGCGATGTAGATCAGGAAGCCGGCGAGCATGAACAGCGTGGCGTACAGGCCGTTCAGCGCCAGGTCCTTGCCCACCTGCGGGCCGACGAACTCGGCCGGCTGCACCGTGGCCGGGTTGGCGTCGGTGGTCACCGCCTGGCGCACGCGTTCGGCCACCTTGTGGGTGGCATCGTCGGCATTGTTGCTTTCGCCCTGCGGCGGCAGGCGCACGATCACGTCGTTGCCGCCGCCCACGCTCTGCGCCTGTGCCTCGTCGAAACCGGCCGCAGCCAGCTTCTGTCGCACATGCTCCACGTCGATCGGCTTGTCGAAGTGCGTGCGCACCACGGTGCCGCCGGTGAACTCCAGCGCGTAGTGGAAGCCCTTCAGCGAGATCACGCCGATCGAGGCGATCAGCAGCACGAGCATCAGCACCAAGACCGGCTTGCGGTGGCGCATGAAGTCGAACGTGGTGTTGTTCGGGATGAGATGCAGCGGGAACAGCTTCATGTGGTCTCTCCCTCAGATCGCCACGGAGGCGATCTTCTTGCGGCGGCCGTAGATCAGCGTGGCCAGCGCGCGCGAAACGGTGATGGCGGTGAACATCGAGGCGAAGATGCCGATGATCATCGTCAACGCAAAGCCCTTCAGCGGGCCGGTACCGAAGGCGTACAGCGCCACGCCGACGATCAAGCCGGTCAGGTTGGCGTCGAGGATGGTGCCGCCGGCGCGGTCGTAGCCGGCGGCGATGGCCGCCTTGGGCGGCAGGCCCAGCCGCAGCTCTTCGCGGATGCGCTCGTTGATCAGCACGTTGGCGTCCACCGACAGGCCCACCGACAGCGCCAGACCGGCAAAGCCGGGCAGCGTCATCGTCGCACCGAACAGCGACATCACCGCCACCACGATCAGCAGGTTGAACAGCAGCGCGAAGGAGGTGATCAGGCCGAACACGCGGTAATAGATCGAGAAGAACACCAGCGTGAACAGGAAGGAGAACACCACGGCCTTGATGCCGCGCGCCACGTTCTCCGCGCCCAGGCTCGGGCCGATGACGTACTCCTCGACGAAATCCATCGGCGCGGCCAGCGAACCGGCGCGCAGCAGCTTGGACAGGCCGTCGGCCTCGTTCTTTTCCAGACCGGTGGTGATGAAGTTCTTGCCGAAGGCGCTGTTGACGTTGGCCACGGAAATCACTTCCTCCTTGACCCGGAAGCTGCGCACTTCCTGCCCGTCCACCGTCTTCACCTCGGGAATGCGCTCGGTGTAGACCACGGCCATCGGCTTGTTCACATTGGCGCTGGTGAAGTCGAACATGCGCTGGCCGCCGACGTTGTTCAGCGTCACGGCCACGGCCGGCGAGCCGTTCTGGTCGGTGGTGGTCGAAGCGGTGACCATCTGGTCGCCGGTGACGATCACGCGCTTGCTCAGCAGCACCGGCGCGCCGTTGTCGCGGCGGGTGTAAAGCTTGGCTTCCGGCGGCACGTTGCCGCTGCGCTGGGCCTCGGCGGCGCTGCTGTAGTCGCCGATCACCGCGCGGTATTCCAGCGTCGCGGTGGCGCCGATCATGCGTTTGGCGGCGGCGGTGTCCTGCACGCCGGGCAGTTCGACCACGATGCGGTCCTCGCCCTGACGCTGGATGATCGGTTCGGCCACGCCCAGTTCGTTGACGCGGTTGCGCAGCGTGGTGATGTTCTGCTCCAGCGCGCTGCCGGAGATGGCGGCCAGATCGCTGGCCGGCAGGCCGACGACGATCTGGTTGTCGCGGATGTCGTAGGTCAGCGGCGTGGGAATGCCGCCGGCGGCATTGGAGGACAGCGAAGCGGCCAGCGCGTCGCGCGCCGCCTTGGCATCGCCGGCCTGCTCCAGCGTGACCACCAGACTGTTGTCCGGACGGCGCACCACCGAGCTGAAACGCAGGTGCTTGTCGCGCAGGGCCACGCGAATGTCTTCCACATAGGCTTCGATGCGCTTGTCCAGCGCGGCCTTCTGGTCGACCTGCAACGCGAAGTGCACGCCGCCCTGAAGGTCCAGGCCCAGCACCATCGGCTGACCGCCCAGCTTGGACAGCCATGCCGGCACGGTGGAAGCCAGATTCAGCGCGACGGTGTAGTTCTCGCCCACGCCTTCGCGCAGCACCGTGTTGGCCTTGGCCTGGTCGGCCAGATTGGTCATGCGCACGATCAGGCTGCCGTTCTCGACGGCCACCGACTTGGGCGACAGGCCGGCCTGCTTCAGTGCGTCGACCACCTTGCCGCGCAGCGCCTCGTCGAGCGGGGCATTGCGGTTGGCGGTGATCTGCACGGCGGGGTCCTTCTGATAAGCGTTGGGCAACGCGTACAGCGCGGCCAAGGCCAGCACCAGCAGGATGAGGACGTATTTCCAGCGCGGGAATTCAAGCATCGCGGGTGTTCCAAGGATGCGCCCTGCGACTGATTCGCCGCAGGGTCGATCCGGCGGCCCGAGGTTCGGGCGCGCCGGGACAGGGGCGGGTCAGACCGCGGACTTGAGCGTGCCCTTCGGCAGCACGTTGCCGATGGCGCCCTTCTGCACGCGGATGCGCACGTTGTCGGCCACTTCGATGGTGATGAAGTTGTCGCCGATCTCGGCCACGGTGCCGGCAATGCCGCCGTTGGTCAGCACTTCGTCGCCCTTGGCCAGCTTGTCCAGCAGCGCCTTGTGCTCCTTCTGCCGCTTCATCTGCGGGCGGATCATCAGGAAGTACATGACCGCGATCAGGATGATCGGCATCAGCAGCATGCCGAAGCCACCGCCGGCAGGCTGGCCACCCGCCGCTGCCTGGGCATGGGCGGAGGGAATCAGGAAGTCGAGCAGGTTCATCGGGTTACCCTTGAATGTGATTGGCTTGCCCCCGCCGGAGCGGAGGCAGCCGAAGATTATGCCATGACCGCGCCGGAGCGGCCGGGCGGCCTCATTCCGGCGGCAGCGCTCCCCGCGCCGCGTAGAAAGACTGCCGGAACGCGGCAAAGGTTCCCGCCTCGATCGCCGCGCGCATGTCGGCCATCAGCTTCTCGTAGTAATACAGGTTGTGCAGGGTACCGAGGATCGGCGCCAGCATCTCGTTGCAGCGGTCCAGATGGCGCAGGTAGCTGCGGCTGTAGCCGCTGCGGCAGGTGTGGCAACCACAGCCCGGCTCGATGGGTTCGAGGTCGCGCTCGTACTTCGCGTTGCGGATGCGCACGGTGCCGGACGAGGTGAAGTAATGGCCGTTGCGGGCATTGCGGGTGGGCATCACGCAATCGAACATGTCCACGCCGCGGTACACGCCTTCCACCAAGTCCTCCGGCCGGCCCACGCCCATCAGGTAGCGCGGCCGGTCGGCTGGCAGCAGCGGGTGAAGGTGGTCGAGCATCGCGTTGCGCTCGTGCTCCGGCTCGCCCACCGCCAGCCCGCCGATGGCGTAGCCGTCGAAACCGATGCCCTGCAGCCCCTCGGCCGAACGGCTGCGCAGGTCGGTATGCACCCCGCCCTGGACGATGCCGAACAACGCGGCGTCGTTGCCCATGCCGTCATGCGCCCGCCGCGAACGCTCCGCCCAGCGCAGGCTCAGCTCCATTGAGCGCCGCGCCACCTCGTGCGTGGCCGGATACGGCGTGCACTCGTCGAAGATCATCACCACGTCCGAATCCAGCACCTTCTGGATGTGCATGCTGACCTCCGGGCTCAGGAACACCTTCGAGCCGTCGATCGGGGCAGCGAACGTGACGCCTTCCTCCGTGATCTTGCGGCGATGCGCCAGCGAAAACACCTGGAAACCGCCCGAGTCGGTGAGGATCGGCCCGTCCCATTTGCAGAACCCGTGCAGGCCGCCGTGGTCGCCGATCACGTCCAGACCAGGCCGCAGGAACAGGTGGAAGGTGTTGCCGAGGATCATCTCGGCCCCGAGCGCGCGCAGCTGTTCCGGCAGCACGCCCTTGACCGAGCCGTAGGTGCCCACCGGCATGAAGGTCGGCGTCTGCACCGTGCCGCGCGGGAAGGTCAACTGGCCACGGCGGGCATGGCCGTCGGTGGCGTGAAGGTCGAAATGGAGGCGGGACATGGGCAACGGCGGGCATCGAAGGCCGGCCATTGTCGCGGATCGCGCCGCAGGGCGCGACCGGCGCCCGACCCGGGACGATTTTCCGACGCGGCCACGGCACACGGCTTGCATGGCTCGACACATACCGGGAAGCCGCCGGCAACCAGGCGGCGCCAGCGGAGGAATCCGCCGGGGGCGCCGCGAGCCCCGTTCATGGAGAAGGTGTCAAGATCGATGAAAGCTGTGATTCTGGCCGGCGGGCTCGGCACGCGCATCAGCGAGGAATCGCACCTGCGGCCCAAGCCGATGATCGCCATTGGCGGGCGCCCGATCCTGTGGCACATCCTCAAGAGCTACGCCCACCACGGCATCAACGATTTCGTGATCTGCCTGGGCTACAAGGGCTACGTGGTGAAGGAGTACTTCGCCAACTACTTCCTGCACATGTCCGACGTCACCTTCGACATGGCCACCAACACCATGGAAGTGCACCACCGCTGCACCGACCCGTGGCGGGTCACCCTGATCGATACCGGCGAAAGCACGATGACCGGCGGGCGCCTGCGGCGGGTGCGCGAGCACCTCGGCGACGGCCCGTTCTGCTTCACCTACGGCGATGGCGTGGCCGATATCGACATCGGCGCCCTACTCGCCTTCCACCGCGACCACGGCAAGTTGGCCACGGTGACCGCGATCCAACCGCCCGGCCGCTACGGTGCGCTGGAGCTGGATGCCGAACGGGTCAACGCCTTCCAGGAAAAACCTGCCGGCGACGGCGCCTGGATCAACGGCGGCTTCTTCGTGCTCGACCCGGCGGTCGTCGACTATGTCGACGGCGATGCCTGCATCTGGGAATCCGAACCGCTGGCGAAGCTGGCCGCGGAAGGCAACCTGATGGCCTACCGCCATCGCGGCTTCTGGCAGGCGATGGACACCCTGCGCGACAAGAACCAGCTGGAAGATCTGTGGCAGAGCGGCCGGGCGCCGTGGAAGGTGTGGGCATGAGCGCCTTCGGCGGGCGCTACCGCGGGCGCCGGGTGCTGGTCACCGGGCATACCGGCTTCAAGGGCAGCTGGCTGTGCGCCTGGCTGGACGAGCTTGGCGCTGAGGTGACCGGCTTCGCGCTGCCGCCCGAGTACGACCACAACGCGCTGCACTGGGACCAGCTCGGGCTGGATCTGGACGACCACCGCGGCGACCTGCGCGATGCAGGGGCGATAGCCGCGCTGCTGCAGCAGACCCGCCCGGACATCGTGTTCCACCTGGCCGCGCAGGCGCTGGTGCGCCCCTCCTACAAGCAGCCGCTGGACACCTGGTCGAGCAACGTGCTCGGCAGCGCCAACCTGCTCGAAGCCTGCCGGCAGACCGATTCGGTGCGCGCGATCGTGGTCGCCACCACCGACAAGGTCTACGCCAACCGCGAGTGGCCGTGGGGCTACCGAGAGACCGACACGCTGGCCGGGCACGACCCCTACAGCGCCTCCAAGGCCGCCTGCGAGCTGCTGTGCGACAGCTACCGGCGCGCGTTCTGGCACGCCGGCGCCAATGCCCCACTGCTGGCCACCGCCCGCGCCGGCAACGTGATCGGCGGTGGCGACTGGGCCGAGGACCGGCTGGGCCCGCGCCTCGCCCCGGCGG
>DMID01000038.1:0-2293 GCA_003449195.1 Lysobacteraceae bacterium
GCCGGCCCGTCGGACCAACCCTCGCCCGAGCCGCTGGATGCGGCGCTGATCTTCGCCCCGGTCGGCGACCTGGTACCGCTGGCGCTGCGCTCGCTGCGCAAGGGCGGCCGCGTGGTCTGCGCCGGCATCCACATGAGCGACATCCCCGCGTTCCCCTACGAGATCCTGTGGGAAGAACGGCAGATCGTCTCGGTGGCCAACCTCACCCGCAAGGATGCCGAACAATTCCTGCCGCAAGTGCCGGCCCTCGGCTTGCACGCCACCGTGACCCGCTACCGGCTCGAACAAGCCAACCAGGCCTTGGCCGACCTGCGTGAAGGCCGGCTGGTCGGCGCGGCGGTGCTGGTGCCCTGAGCCGATCGCCGCCTCGACCCGCGGCAAGGCAGTCGCCGGGCTACACTCCCGGCCAACATCAAGGGGAACTGCCGGTCGCCGGCAGACAGGGAAGCGTCTTGGCCGACACCCTCATGTTCATCCGGGCCTCATGGCGGCCACGCGACTTCCTGCCCATCGTTCCGGTCGCCATCGCCGCCGCCATGCTGGCTTTGCTGGCCGGGCAGGTCGCCAAAGTCCACATCGACCGCATCTGGCTCGTGCGCTTCAACGATCAGGTGCTGTCCCAGGCCGAGGATGTGGCCGCCGCCTCGGCCAATGCCCTGCACCGGCTGCAGGAATCCACGTCTGCGCCCTGCTCCGCAGGGGACATCGAGACATTGCGATTCCTCACCTTCAACGCGCGGTACCTGCGCGACATGGGCCGGCTGATCGACGGGAAATTCGCCTGCTCTGCCGCATGGGGACAACTCGACGTGCCGCAGCCGATGCCGCCGCCGAGCGTGGATCGTCCTCCGCTCAGGCTGTGGACAGGCATCGCCAATCCGGCCGACCCGCGCCTCATCACGGATTTCGCCGCCGAAGGCAATGCCTTCGTCGTCACTTCGCCGACCGCCTTTGCCTCCTTGTCGCACATGGAGTCGGCGCTGAGCGCATTGGTTTTCCAGTCCGGGAGCCTCCACCGCTACCAGGTCTTCGGCGCCGCCGACGGACTGGACCCCAACGCGGCCGAAGCTGTCTGGGACATCGGCGCAACCCGCATCGCTCGCCATTGCAGCCGCAAATTCGACTTCTGCGCCGTTTCACGCCTGCGCCAATCCAGCCTGTTTGCCCAATCCCCGTCCGCCGGCGTCGCGCTGGGCCTGCTGGGCGGGGCGTTGGGGACAGGCATCGGCCTGCTGCTGATGGTCTATCGCCGTCATCGCCGCTCGCTGCCCATGCAGTTGCAACGCGCGATTTCCACCGGCGGGCTGACGATGCATTACCAGCCATTGCGCGCACTGGACGATCGCCGCCTCGTGGGTGCGGAAGCGCTGGTGCGCTGGCGCAATGCCGACGGGGAATGGGTCCCGCCGGACATGTTCGTGACGCTCACCGCACGCATGCGCCTGGACAGGCAACTGACCCGGCAAGTGGTATGCAAATCGCTGCAGCAGATGCGCGAACGGCTGTGCGACGCAAGCAATTTCTACCTGAGCATCAACGTCTGGGCCAGCGACCTGACCGACCCCGGCTTCCATGCCTTCCTCAACGACCAGTGCGCGCTGCACGGCATCGACCCGCACAGGGTCGTGCTCGAACTCAACGAACGCTCCAGCGCCGACCTGAGCAGGCTGGCACTGCACATGCAGTCACTACGGTCGATGGGCTACCGGCTGTACATCGACGACTTCGGCACCGGCCATTCGAATCTGACCTATCTCACCTCGCTGCCCATCGATTCGATCAAGATCGACCGCAGCCTCACCCGCTATGCCGGCGAATCGTCCCTAGCCGTGTCGATCATGGAGCCGATCCTGCGGATGACCGAACAACTGGACATCAGCGTGGTGGTCGAAGGCATCGAAACAGAAGAGCAGGCCCGCTTCGTGTTGCATGTTTCACCACGCGCGATCGGCCAGGGCTGGCTGCTGGACAAGCCGGTGGCGATGGCCGATTTCCCGGCGAATTGAACACGTCGGGAAATCAGCATCCGGCGCGGACAGCACCGACCGACACGATGCCCGGGCTTTCAAGCACCGGATGATGGCGGCACGTGGCCAAGCCATCACGCATCGGATGCGCCGCCATACAAGGCCTTCCTCGGCGCGCCGGTGATCTCGGCGGCCAGCTTGGCGGCGGCCGAGGGCGGCAAGTGTGCGGCCAGCAGCGCGTAGACGCGGCGGCCTTCGGCAATCTTGCCCGCCTCGTCCTCGCCGGCGCCCTGCACGACGATCACGAACTCGCCCTTGCGCTGGTT
>DMID01000038.1:2370-2598 GCA_003449195.1 Lysobacteraceae bacterium
TCTCGAACAGCTTGGTCAGCTCGCGCGCGACCATCGCCGGGCGCTCGCCACCGAAGGCATCGCGCAGGTCGGCAAGAAATTCGGCGATGCGGTGCGATGCCTCGTAGAACACCAGCGTGCGCGGCTCGCCGGCCAGCGCGCGCAGGCGCTCGCGACGCGCGGCCGGCTTGGCCGGCAGGAAGCCCTCGAAGGCGAAGCGGTCGCTCGGCAGCCCGGCCACGCTGAGCG
>DMID01000147.1:0-4588 GCA_003449195.1 Lysobacteraceae bacterium
GACGCCTGCCACGGACACCCCCGCCACGCAGGCGGCCGGCGATGCCGCAGCGGCGAGCGAGGGCGCCGACGATTTCTCCGCGCTGTACGGCAATGCTCCCGCAGCCCCGGATGCCGCCACCGGTGGCGATGCCGGCGCTGCGGCCAACCGCGATGCCATCTACGACCCGTGGGAGCCGATGAACCGGCGCATCCACGCGTTCAATCTGGGCGTGGACCGCTACGTCGCCCATCCGCTGGCCACCGCCTACGTCAACGTGGTGCCGCACCCGATGCGTCTGGGCGTGACCAACTTCTTCGACAACCTGTCCTCGCCGCTGACGATGGTCAACCAGCTGCTGCAGGGCCGCCCGCGCGATGCGGTGCAGACGCTGGGCCGCTTCGTGGTCAACACCACGCTGGGCATCGGCGGCCTGTTCGACCCGGCCAGCGACCTGAAGATGAAGCGCCGCAGCGAAGATTTCGGCCAGACCTTCGGCACCTGGGGCTGGCAGCGCTCGCGTTACCTGGAACTGCCGTTCTTCGGCCCGCGCACCGTGCGCGACACCTTGGGCCTGGCCGGCGACATCCCCCTCTCGCCGGTGGGCCACGTCGAGAACGACAAGCTGCGCATCGGCCTGCAAGGCCTGCAACTGGTGGACACCCGCTCGCAGCTGCTGTCGCTGGACAGCCTGCGCGAAGGCGCCCCGGACGAATACGCACTGACCCGCGATGCCTGGATGCAGCGCCGTGCCTACCAGATCGAGCACGACCGCCGGCACAAGCCCGGCGACGAAGCCGAGGAGCAGGACCGCGACAGCACCGTGCCCGGCAGTGCATTGCCGGTGCGCATCGGCAAATGAGATGCGGCCGCGCCGCGCCGCCCTGTGACGATGCGAAGAAGGCCCGGGTTTCCCCGGGCCTTCTTCGTTTCAGGCGATCAAACGGCGGCAGACACAGGACCGGGCCCTGCGGCCCATCCTCACGCCGCCAGCGCGGCCTCGAGCGCGGCCAGCAGCGCCGGGTTGTCGGCCGGCGTGTCCGGCGAGAAGCGCGCGACCACCTGGCCGTCCTTGCCGATGACGAATTTCTCGAAGTTCCACAGGATGCCCGGCGCCGGATTGGTGGCAATACCGAAGCCCTCAAGCCGCGCGCGCCAGGGGCCTTCGCCGGTAGCCGCGGGCCGGGCGGCAATCAGCGCCTCGTACAACGGGTGGATGTCCGGCCCGACCACGGTGATCTTGGAAAACAGCGGGAAGGTCACGTCGTAGGTCAGCGAGCAGAACTGCTTGATCTCCTCGTCGCTGCCCGGCTCCTGCTGCTTGAAATCGTTGGCCGGGAAACCGAGCACTTCCAGGCCTGCGGCCTGCTTTTGCTTGTAGAGCTTCTCCAGCCCTTCGTACTGCGGGGTCAGGCCGCACTTGGAGGCGACATTGACCACCAGCAACACCTTGCCGGCGTAGTCGCCCAGCGTGGCAGGCGCGCCGTCGATGGTCTTCAGCGGAATGGATTGGATCGGGGGGCTCACGGTGGATTCTCCTATTGCATGCCGGAACGGGACGCCAGCATAGGCGGATGAAACGAAACGGGAAATGAGGCCTGGCGGCACAGGATGCAGGCATCTTCGATGCCTGCCCATGTCAGTCTTCGCCAGTTTCGTGGCCGGCAACGTCCGGCTCGACATCGGTCTCCGCTTCGCCCTCGCCCAGCAATGCGCGCGCGGCGTCATCGGACAACGACTCCACCCCGCGCAGCCGGCGTTCGATGGTGCGGGTCTTGCGACTGGCATCGCCCAGGCTCTTGCCGACGGTGTTGATCTGCTTCTCGGCCCTCTCGAGGATGCCGGCAAACTTGCCGAACTCGCTCTTCACCGCGCCAAGCAGCGCCCATACCTCGCTGGAACGCTGCTCGATGGCCAGCGTGCGGAAGCCCATCTGCAGGCTGTTGAGCAGTGCGGTGACGGTGGTCGGTCCGGCGATCACCACGCGGTGCTCGCGCTGCAGCGCGTCGGTGAGGCCCGGGCGGCGGATTGCCTCGGCGTACAGGCCCTCGGTGGGCAGGAACATCACCGCGAAATCGGTGGTGTGCGGCGGCGCGATGTACTTCTCGCAGATCGACCTGGCCTGCAGGCGCAGTGCCTTTTCCAGCTGGCCGCCGGCAATGCGCACGCCGTCGGCATCGCCGGCTTCCTGCGCGTCGATCAGGCGTTCGTAGTCCTCACGCGGGAACTTGGAATCGATCGGCAGCCAGACCTGCGCGTCATGCGACTGGCGCCCGGGCAGGCGCACGGCGAAATCGACGATCTCGTTGCCGTCCGGGCGCAGCTTCACCCCGCGCGCGTACTGCTCGGCGGTGAGGGTCTGCTCGAGGATGGCGTCCAGCTGCACCTCGCCCCAGCTGCCGCGGTTCTTGACGTTGCTCAGCACGCGCTTGAGGTCGCCGACGCCGGTGGCCAGCTGCTGCATTTCGCCAAGCCCGCGCTGCACCTGCTCCAGCCGTTCGGAGACCAGCTTGAAGCTGGAGTCCAGCCGCGTGTTGAGGGTGGTCTGCAACTTCTCGTCCACCGTCTGGCGCATCTGTTCGAGCTTGCGTTCGTTGCCTTCCTGCAAACCCTTGAGCTGGGCGTCCAAGGTGGCGCGCAGCTCGCCGATGCGCTGCTCGTTCCGCGTGGCCAGATCGTTCAGCCGCAGGCCCTGCGCATCGGCGAAACGCTGCTGCGATTCCACCGCTTCCTGCCGGCCCTTGCGCGCGTCCTCGGCCAGCGCCTCGCGCAGTGCCGCCATGTGCGCGTCCGTACGCGTCACCAGTTCGGCCAGTTGCTGGCCGAAGGCACCGATGCGTGCATCCTGCTGCTGGCCGAAGGCATCCAGCTGGGTGCGCACGTCCACCAGCCGCGCACTGATCAGCTCACCGTTGCGCTGCTGCGCGGCGGCGCTTTCTTCGCGCGCCTTGCGGGCGTCTTCGCCTAGGGCTTCACGCAGCTGGTCCAGGCGGGTATCGGTACGGGTGGACAAGTCGGTCAGGTTGCGCGCGAAGCTGTCCAAGCGCTCGGCCTGCTGGCGCGCCTGCGCCTCGACCAGTTCGCGCAGTTCGGCGCGGCCGGCACGGGCTTCCTCGCGCACGGCCTGCTCCAGGTTGCCGCCGTCCTGGCGACGCAACAGGGCCACTGCCTGCAGGACGATGACCACGATCAGGCCGGCGAGCATCAAGTATTGGATTTGCATGCACCCAGTGTAATCGCGGGCGTCGCGGCGGCTGCGACCGCATACACTGGCGGCCCGTCCACGCGAGCACCGCCATGCTGGAACTGTTCGGCCGCGCCACTTCGATCAACGTGCGCAAGGTGCTGTGGCTGGCCGACGAACTGGGCCTGGAGCTCGTGCATCACGGCGGCGACGGCACGCCGCTGGACCGCGCCGAACTGCTGGCCCTCAATCCCAATGCCCTGATCCCGGTGATCCGCGACGATGGCCGGGTGCTGTGGGAATCCAACACGATCTGCCGTTATCTGGCTGCGCGCGAAAACCGCGGCGACCTGCTGCCGGCCGCGCCGATGGCCCGTGCGCGTATCGAGCAGTGGATGGACTGGCAAGCCACCGAGCTCAACGATGCTTGGCGCTACGCCTTCATGGCCACGGTGCGGCGCAGCCCGGCGCATACCGATGCGGCCGCGATCACCGCCAGCGTGCAGGCATGGAACCATGCCATGGGCATCCTCGAGCGGCAGATCCGCAGCGCGGGTGGCCCGTACGTGCTGGGCACGGCATTCACCGTAGCCGACATCGTGCTGGGCCTGTCGGTGCACCGCTGGTTTGCCGCGCCGATCGAGCGGCCGGTGCTGCCGGCGGTGTCCGATTACTACGCAACCCTGAGCGAGCGCCCGGCCTTCCTCCGGTACGGACGCAACGGGCTACCGTAAGCCGGTCATTCGCGGTGCGGGGTGCAGCTGGACGGACACCGGCGGACGGCGGCCAAGGCTCGCCGTCCGCATGGCCGGGGCAGCCGGGTTTCAGAACCCGTCCAGCACGATCTTGCCGCGGGTGCGCCCGCTTTCCACCTGCGCATGCGCGGCGCGCAAGGTCTCGACGCTGATGCGGCCATGGTGCTCGCCCAGCGTGGTGCGCAGCGTGCCCGCATCCACCAGTTGCGCCACCCGTTCTAGCAGGTCGTGCTGGGCCTGCATGTCCGGGGTGTGGAACAGCGAACGGGCGAACATGAACTCCCAATGCAACGAGGCGCTCTTGCGCTTGAGCGGCACGCCATCCAGCTGCGCCGGATCGTCGATCAGGGCCAGCTGGCCCTGTGGCGCCAGCGCGGTGACGATGTCGGCGTAGTGCGCGTCGGTATGGGTCAGGCTGGCCACGTGCTCCACCTGGGCGATGCCCAGCGCAGCCAGGCCCTCGGCCAGCGGCCTGGCATGGTCGATGACGTGGTGGGCGCCGATCTGCTGTACCCACTGTGCCGTTTCCGGGCGCGAGGCGGTGCCGATGACCGTCAGCTGCGTCAGTCGGCGTGCCAGCTGCACCAGGATCGAGCCCACGCCGCCGGCCGCGCCGATCACCAGCAGATGCTGGCCCTGGCCGCCGCCTTCGGCGATGCGCAGGCGGTCG
>DMID01000147.1:4652-4858 GCA_003449195.1 Lysobacteraceae bacterium
TTCGGCGATGCGCAGGCGGTCGAACAGCAGCTCCCAGGCGGTGATGGCGGTCAGCGGCAGCGCGGCAGCTTGGGCGGCATCCAGCGAAACCGGGCGATGGCCGACGATGCGCTCGTCCACCAGCTGAAATTCGGCGTTGCTGCCGGGGCGGTCGATGGCGCCGGCGTACCACACCGCGTCGCCGGGCTTGAACAGGCTGACCTCGG
>DMID01000179.1 GCA_003449195.1 Lysobacteraceae bacterium
CGGCGGCCGGCGCGCAGCTGGTGCAGTGCTACAGCGGGCTGATCTATCGCGGCCCGGACCTGATCGGCGAATGCGTCGAAGCCATCCGCCGCCGCCGCGAAGCCCCCAGTCGCGGCCCGGTCGCCCCCCTGTGAACGCGCCCCGCTGGCACCTTGCCGAACACGCCGACCTGAGCGACCGCAACACCTTCCACGTCGCCGTCCATGCGCCCTTGCTGCTCGAAGTCATCGACCCATCCGCCCTGCCCGACGCGTTGGCACTGCCGCAGGTGGCGGGCCGGCCCTTGCTGGCGCTGGGCGGCGGCAGCAACCTGCTGTTCGCAGCCGACCCCGAAGGCGTGGTGCTGAGTTTGGGCAATCGCGACACCGCCATCGTCGGGCACCACCTGGATCACGTGATCGTCCGCGCCGGCGCCGGCGCACCGTGGCATGCGCTGGTGATGTGGTCTCTGGAACAAGGCCTGTCCGGGCTGGAAAACCTCGCCCTCATCCCCGGCACCGCGGGGGCCGCGCCGATCCAGAACATCGGCGCCTACGGGGCGCAGGTCGGCGAATTCGTGCACGCGATCGACGCCTGGGATACCCATGCCCGCGCATGGGCCCGGTTCGACAACGAGGCCTGCCGTTTCGGCTACCGCGACAGCGTGTTCAAGCAGCACCCGGGCCGCTGGCTGATCACGGCCATCGAACTGCGCCTGCCCTACCTGCACGAGCTGCGCCTGGACTACGCCGGCATCCGCGAGGAGCTGGCCGCACGCGGCGTGGCCACGCCGTCCGCGCGCGACGTGGCCGATGCGGTCATCGCCATCCGCACGCGCAAGCTGCCCGACCCGGCGGTGCTCGGCAATGCCGGCAGTTTCTTCAAGAACCCGCAACTGCCGGCCGCGCAAGCCGATGCGCTGCATCAGCGCTTCCCCGCCCTGCCGCAGTACCCGGGCGAAGCCGATGGCCTGCGCAAGCTGTCGGCCGGCTGGATGATCGAGGCCTGCGGCTGGAAGGGCCATCGCGACGGCGATGCCGGCGTTGCACCCGGCCATGCGCTGGTGCTGGTCAACCACGGTCATGCCAGCGGCGCCGAGGTGCTGGCGCTGGCCCGCCGCATTTCCGCGTCCGTGCAGGAACATTTCGGCGTTTCGATCGAGCCGGAGCCGAACCTGATCGGCGCACGCTGGTGAGCGCAACCGCAGGCACCGAGGCCGCGCCGTCGCCGTCCACGGCGAGAGCCAACCTGCATGCCGCGCTGCTGATGCTGGCCAGCACGGTGTCGTTCGGGCTGATGGCCATCACCATCCGCTACGCCTCGCGCACGATGCCGACGCTGGAAGTGGCCTTCTTCCGCAACGCCTTCGGCCTGCTCGCCTTGTTGCCGGTGCTGTTCGGCCATGCGCGCACGCTGCCGCACACCCGCCAATTGCCGCGCTACCTGCTGCGCAGCGCCATCGGCCTGGCCTCGATGCTGTCCGGGTTCTGGGCCATCGGCCATCTGCCGCTGGCGCAGGCGATCTCGCTGTCGTACTCCACGCCGATCTTCGTCACCATCGGCGCGGTGATCTGGCTGGGCGAGAAGGTCCGCGTGCGCCGCTGGGCCGCAGTGATCGCCGGCTTCCTCGGCGTGCTGATCGTCGTGCAGCCCGGCACCGCGCACTTCAGTGCCGGCTCGCTGGTGGCGCTGCTGGCAGCACTGCTCAGTGCCATCGTCGCCATCCAGATCAAGCAGCTTTCGCGGATCGACCAGGCCGACACGGTGGTGTTCTACACCTACGTTTTCTGGGTGCCGCTGTCGCTGGTCCCCGCGCTGTTCGTCTGGCAGACGCCGCAGGGCATTGCCTGGCTGTGGCTGGCATTGACCGGCCTCTTCGGCACCGGCGGACAACTGCTGTGGACGCGTGCACTGAAGCTGGGCGAAGTCTCCGCGCTCACGCCCATCAGTTTCATGCAGCTGCCGCTGGTTGCCACCGCCGGCTGGCTGCTGTTCGGCGAAGCTCCCACTCTCGGCCTGTTGTGCGGCGCCGCCGTGATTTTCGGCGCCAATGCCTACATCGCCCGCCGCGAGGCGGTGCTGGCGCGGCAACGCGAAATTGCGGCCAGCCGTTTGCGGCAAGAATGAAGCCCGCGGTCTGCGCGGCAGGTCGCAACACCGCTGCAAGCGTTTCCATATACTTGCCGCATGATGTTCGCCCCCCCACAAGACCACGACCCCGCGATCGACGCGACGTTGCAGCCCTTGTGGGACTCGTTGAACCGGCATGACCCCGATACCCGCGACCACTGCCAGCGCGTGGGCCGGCTGGCGCTGGCCTTCGGCCAGGCGACCGGCCTGCCGCCCGACGAGCGCCATCAGCTGCAGGTGGCGGCGTTGTTCCACGACATCGGCAAGCTCGAAATCCCCGATGCCATCCTGTGCAAGCCCGGCCCGCTCGACGCTGCCGAACGCGACGTGATCCGCGCCCACTCCGAACATGGGCAAACGTTGTTTGCGCGCTCGGGGCACGCACGCGCAGCCAGCATTGCCGAGGCCATCCGCCATCACCATGAAGCCTTCGACGGCAGCGGCTATCCGGATGGCCTGAATGGCGAGCGGATACCTGCGCTGGGCCGCATGGTGGCCATCATCGACAACTACGATGCCCTGACCGCGCTGCGCCCGTACAAGCAACGCAGGCCCCATCGCGAGGTGATGGACTATCTGGGCACCGGCAGCGGCACGCGCTTCGACCCGAAGCTGCTCCGCGTGTTCATCGCCTTGATAGAAACCAGCCCGCTGCGGGCGATCTGACCCGCCCGTGTCCGGCCTTTGCGCCGGACCGATGGAACCGGAATCAGCCGGCGCGGGCGTATTTGCGCTGCACGTACTCGTCGATCACCGCGACGAACTCCTGCGCGATGTGCTCGCCGCGCAAGGTCATCGCCTTCTCGCCATCGATGAATACCGGCGCTGCCGGCGCCTCGCCGGTACCCGGCAAGGAGATGCCGATGTCGGCATGGCGCGATTCGCCCGGGCCGTTGACCACGCAGCCCATCACCGCCAGCGTCATCGTCTCGGCGCCGGGATGGGTGAGCTTCCATTCCGGCATGCGCTCGCGCACGTGGTCCTGCACCACCCGCGCCAGCTCCTGGAAAAACTCCGAGGTGGTGCGCCCGCAGCCCGGGCAGGCCGTCACCAGCGGAGTGAAGGCGCGCTGGCCGGTGGTCTGCAGCAGCTCCTGGGCCACGATGACCTCCTGCGTGCGCGACTGCCCCGGCTCGGGGGTCAGCGAGATGCGGATGGTGTCGCCGATGCCTTCCTGCAACAGCACGCCCAACGCTGCGCTCGAAGCGACGATGCCCTTGCTGCCGATGCCGGCCTCGGTCAGGCCCAGGTGCAGGGCGAAGTCGCAGCGCGCCGCCATGTCGCGGTACACCGCGATCAATTCCTGCACGCCGGATACCTTGGCCGACAGGATGATCTTCTCGCGCGGCAAGCCCAGCTCCACCGCGCGCTCGGCCGAATCCACCGCCGAGCGGATCAGCGCCTCGCGCAGCACCTTGCCGGCATCCCACGGCCGCTCGCGGTGGCTGTTTTCGTCCATCAGCTGCGCGGCCAGCGACTGGTCCAGCGAGCCCCAGTTGGCGCCGATCCGCACCGGCTTGCCATGGCGGATGGCGAATTCCACCAGCTGCGCGAACTGGCTGTCCTTCTTCTTGCCGAAGCCGACGTTGCCCGGATTGATGCGGTACTTGGCCAGCGCCTCGGCACAGGCCGGCTCGCCGGCCAGCAGCTGGTGGCCGTTGTAGTGGAAATCGCCGATCAGCGGCACCTCGATGCCCATCATCGCCAGCTTCTCGGCGATGCGGGGCACGCCGGCGGCGGCGGCCGGCGTGTTCACCGTCATCCGCACCATCTCCGAACCGGCCCGCCACAGTTCGGCCACCTGGCGGACGGTGGAGTCCACGTCGGCGGTGTCGGTATTGGTCATCGACTGCAC
>DMID01000214.1 GCA_003449195.1 Lysobacteraceae bacterium
TCATCAGCACCGAGCTGATGCCGCGATGCGCCAGCACCGCCTCGCCCATGGTCGGCTCGGCCACGATCACCGCCTCGTACGGCAGCCCGCGCTTGAGGAACGCGGCAATGCAGCGCGGGTCGTTGGCTTCCTCGTCCGAGGAGAACAGGAACGCGGCATCGCCGCTCCCGGCATTGGCCGCCGCGACCAGTGCCGCCGCCGCGCCCTTGATGTCGCACACCCCCAGCCCGACCACGCGGTCGTCCAGCCGCCGCATCGCGTGCGGCGAGGCGGTCCACGCCGGCGAATCGGGCACCGTGTCCAGGTGCACGTTGAACAGCACCTTCGGCGTGCCGCGCACCGCATACAGGCTGACCGCGCCGGCACCGTGATCGGTCACCTCGATGTTGAAGCCCGGCAGGTTGGCGCGCAGGTAATCGAAGATGCCGCCCTCGGCAGCGATGGCGCGCGGCGGGTTGCGGGTGTCGAAGGACACCAGCTTTCCAAGATGCGCGAGCGTGGTTTCGAGCAGGTCGGTCATGACGATGTGATCGGTGGAATCAGGCCGCCGGAGCGGCGCGGTAGGGATCGGCATGCTGGATTTCCATCATCCGGTCCGGGCGGGCGAACGGCGCGAAACCGAACTGCGCATACAGGCCGTGCGCATCCCAGGTGCCCAGCATGAAGCGGCGCAAGCCCTGCAACTGCGGGTGCGCCATGATCGCGGCGACCAGTTGCTTGGAATAGCCCCGCCCGCGATGTTCCGGCAGCACGAACACGTCGGCCAGATAGGCGAAGGTGGCGAAGTCGGAAATCACCCGTGCAAACGCCACCTGCCCCGCGCCGTCCACGTAGCCGCCGAAACACAGCGAGCCGGCAATGGCACGCTCCACCGTCTCCCTCGGAATGCCGGGGCTCCAGTAGGCCTCGGTGGAGAGGAAACGATGGATCAGGGGAACGTCGAGTTCCCCCTTGTCCGTGCCGATGCGAAGCTCGCCGTTCACGATGTCAGCTCAACGGTTGATCTGCGCGTACAGCGTGGAACTCATGCCGAACAGCTTGATGAAGCCCTCGGCCTCCTCCACGCCCCAGTCGGCCGACTGTGCGTAGGTGGCGCCCTTGGCGTTGAGGATGTGCGGGGACTTCACCGCCACCGCGTCGACGCGGCCGCCGCGGGTTTCCAGCGTCACTTCGCCGCTGACCTTGGCCTGCGAGGACTTCAGGAAGGCCTCGATGTCGGTCTTGAGCGGATCGTGGAAGAAGCCTTCGTACACCAGCTCCACCCACTTGCGCGCCACGTCCGGCTTGAAGCGGTTCTGCTGCTTGGTCAGCACCGCGTCTTCCAGCGCGCGGTGCGCGGCCAGCAAGGAAATCAGGCCCGGTGCTTCGTAGATGATGCGGCCCTTCAGGCCGATCACGGTGTCGCCGGTGTACACGCCGCGGCCGACGCCGTACTGGGCGAACAGCTTGTTGAGCCGGGCCAGGATCTGCGCACCCGGCAGCGGCTTGCCGTCCAGCTCGACGGCTTCGCCCTCGACGAACTTCAAGGTCACGTGCAGCGGCTCGGCCGGCCACGCACTGCGCGGGGCACACAGCGCGCGCGCACCCTCGCCCGGGGCTTCCCAGCGGTCGATCTCGCCGCCGGACATGGTCACACCCAGCAGGTTCTCGTTGATCGTGTAGCTCTTCTGCTTGGCGCGCACGCCGAAGCCGCGCTCCTCCAGGTACTTCTGCTCGTAGGCCCGGGTCTGGGTGTGCTCCTTCTGGATCTCGCGGATCGGCGCGTGGATCACGTAATCGCCCTGCGCCTTCACCGCCAGGTCGAAGCGCACCTGGTCGTTGCCCATGCCGGTGCAGCCGTGGGCGATGGCATTGGTGCCCAGCTCGGCGGCGCGCTTGAGCGCGGCATCGACGATCAGGTAACGGTCCGACACCAGCAGTGGATACTGGCCCTGATAGGCCTCGCCGGCCCATACGAAGGGCTTGACGAAGCCGTCCCAGATCGCCGGGCCCCCATCGACGGTGACGTGGCTGGCCGCGCCCAACTCGGCGGCCCGCTGCTCGATGTAGGCGCGCTCCTCGGCATCCACACCGCCGGTGTCGGCGAACACGGTATGCACCGCGTAGCCCTGCTCTTTCAGGTAGGGGATGCAGAAGCTGGTATCCAGGCCGCCCGAAAAGGCGAGCACGACGTCTTTGTTGCTCATGGCAGGGGTTCCGGTGTTCGTGGGGTTATTGGGAAATCAGGGCCGACATCACCGCTTTCTGCACGTGCAGGCGATTTTCGGCCTCGTCGATGGCGATGCAGGCCGGCGAATCCATCACCGCATCGGTGGCCTTGACGTTGCGGCGCAGCGGCAGGCAGTGCGAGAACACGCCGTGGTTGGTCAGCGCCATCTTGGCTTCGTCGACGATGAAATGCTTGTACTGGTCGCGGATGGGCTTTTCCGGCTCCCAGTTGCCGAAGTACGGCAGCGCACCCCAGCTCTTGGCATACACCACGTCGGCGCCGCGGTAGGCACTGTCGATGTCGTGGCTGATGGCGAACGAGCCGCCGCTCTCGGCCACGTTCTGCTCGGCCCAGCCGATGTAGCGCTCGTCGAGGATGTATTCCGGCGTCGGGCACAACAGGGTCACGTCCATGCCCATGCGGGTGGCGATGGTCAGGGCCGAGTTGGCCACGGCGGTGTTGAGCGGCTTGGGATGGTAGGTCCAGGTCAGCACGTACTTCTTGCCGCGCAGGTCGGTGGTGCCGAAGTGCTCCTGCAGCGCCAGCACGTGCGCCAGCTCCTGGCACGGGTGGGTGATGGTCTCCATGTTGATCACCGGCACCGGCGAATACTTCGCAAAGGCCTTGAGCACCTTGTCCTGGCGGTCGTTGGCCCAGTCCTTGAACTTGGGGAAGGCGCGCACGCCGATCAGGTCGGCGTAGCGGCCCAGCACCTTCGCCACCTCGGCGATGTGTTCCTCAGCCTCGCCATCCATCACCGTGCCCAGCTCGAACTCGATCGGCCACGCATCCTTGCCCGGCTGCAGCACCACCGCGTGGCCGCCCAGCTGGAAAGCACCCAGCTCGAAACTGGTGCGGGTGCGCATGGACGGATTGAAGAACACCAGCGCGATCGACCGGCCCTTGAGTTGGTCGCCGAGCCGGCTGCGCTTGAATTCAGCGGCCTGCGCCAGCAGCGCGTCCAGTTCCGGACGGCTCCAGTCCTGCGTGTTCAGGAAGTGCTTGAGGGACATCGATCGATCCTTGGCTGCATGACGGCCGCCGTGGCGGGCCGGTGCGCGAGATGCGCGACTCTTGCGTTTGAAACTTCAGCACAGCGAAAACGAAAAAACCCAGCCTGGGCTGGGTTTCCGAAAGACGACAGCAAAACTCCGGCTCACCCAGCGAACGTGTGGGGTTCCGGTCGGCGCGCGCGCGAAGTCATCCCGGAGGCCATCCGGGCGGCGCTTGCGGCGTGCGAGTGGGCAGTCGTCTTCATCGGCGGGCATGGTCGCATGCACTGCGGCAAGGCGCAAGCTCGCCGGTCAACGCTCGGCGGGAGCGGCGGCCGGCATTTCCGGCGTGACCGACACCCGGATGCGCAGGCGGTTGCCCGGGTCCTCGGGCAGGCGCGAGCGGTACTTGGCGCCGCGATAGACGTAATCGACGTCGTAGGCGATCGGGCGGCGGAATTCGCGCCCCACTTCGACCATCTTGCAATTGCGCTTGGCGGCCGGTGTCTCCTGCGCCTTTTTCCCCTCGTCGGGATGCGAGGAAAACAGGCCCTGCACCGATTCCATCAGGCGGCCGAACCGGCCTTGCTGCTGCACCTGCGGCTTGCCGCCGTCGGGTTCGGGCGGCGCCTCGCAGCGTTCTTCCATGCGGCTGGCGCGCAGGGTCTGGTAGACCGGCTCGACGTGCATCACGCGGGCATAATCCACCCGCACGTTCTCCATCGGCACCACTCGGTTGCGCGCGGCATCCTCGGCCAGGACCGGGCCGGCAACGGCCAGCAGGCCGGCCGCCAGCCATGGAATCACATGCAGTGACGACTGCGACAGCAGGGGCATCGACCCGCGGACCCGACCAGAGTGAGCGCGCAGTGTCGCCCCTGCCGCCTTGAGAGCGGCTGAACCGGCGCCCGGCCGGGCGAGGCCTGTAGAATCGCAGGGCTTCCCGCCACGTCGTACCGGTACGTCCCCGATGAGCCTGCGCCTGCACAACAACCTCACCCGCCGGGTCGAGGACTTCGTCCCGCTCGACCCCGCCGCCGGCCCGACCCTCTACGTGTGCGGCCCCACCGTCTACAACTACGTGCATATCGGCAACGCGCGCGGGCCGGTGGTGTTCGGCGTGCTGGCCGCGCTGCTGCGCCGCCGTTACGGCGCGCTGCGCTACGCGCGCAACATCACCGACGTGGACGACAAGATCAATGCCGCCGCGCGCGAACAGGGCGTGCCGATCTCCGCGATCACCGAAAGGTTTGCCGACGCCTATCGCGCCGACATGGCCAGCCTCGGCGTGACCGGCGATTTCGCCGCCAACATCGAGCCGACCGCGACCGGTCACATCGCCGAAATGATCTCGATGATCGAGCAGCTGATCGAATCCGGCCATGCCTATGCCGCCGAAGGCCACGTGCTGTTTTCGGTCGCCTCGTTCAAGGACTACGGCAAGCTCTCGCGCCGCGATCCGGACGAGATGCTGGCTGGCGCCCGCGTCGAAGTGGCCCCGTACAAGCGCGATGCCGGCGACTTCGTGCTGTGGAAGCCGTCCTCCGACGAGCTGCCCGGCTGGGAGTCGCCGTGGGGCCGCGGCCGTCCGGGCTGGCACATCGAATGCTCGGCGATGGCCGCCACGCACCTTGGCAAGACCATCGACATCCACGCCGGCGGCGTGGACCTGCAGTTCCCGCATCACGAGAACGAGATCGCGCAGAGCGAATGCGCGCACGGCGGCGCCACCTTCGCCAAGTTCTGGCTGCACAACGGCATGCTCAACTTCGGCGGCGCCAAGATGAGCAAGTCGCTGGGCAACATCGAACGCGTGCACGACCTGGTACGCCAGCATCCGCCCGAGGCGCTGCGTTACGCGCTGCTCAGCGCGCACTACCGACAGCCGCTGGACTGGTCCGATGCGCTGATCGAACAATCCAAGAACACGCTGGACCGGCTGTACGGCACGTTGCGCGATCTGGCCGACTACCCGGCCACGCCGGACATCCCGGCCGAGGTGGAAGCCGCACTGGACGACGACCTCAACACGCCGCGCGCGCTCGCCGAGCTGGCGGCGCTGGCCTCGCTGGCGCGCACGATCAAGGCAAAACCCGAGCTGATCGGCCCGGCCGAACATGCCGAACTGGCGCAGGTGAAAGCCAAATTGCTCGGCGCGGGTCTGGTCCTCGGCCTGCTGCAGCAGGACCCGCAAGCCTGGTTCCAGGGCGCTGCCGGCGACGACGATGCCCGCATCCAGGCGCTGGTGGACGAGCGTAGCGCGGCCAAGAAATCACGCGACTTCGCCCGGGCCGACGCCATCCGCGACCAGCTCGCCGCCGAAGGCATCGCACTGGAAGACACGCCGCAGGGCGTGCGCTGGAAGCGTGCCTGACCCGGCAACGCGCCGCACGCCCGCATCGAAGGACAGGAACACCCGTGACCGACACGATTTTCCCGCTTGAACCCACCGCCGCCGAAGCGCAGGCGGCCATCGCCGACGAGTTCGCCTTCTTCGGCGACTGGTCCGAGCGCTACCAGTACCTGATCGACCTCGGCCACAAGCTGCCGGCCTTCCCGGATGAATGGAAAACCGAGGAACACCGCCTGCTCGGCTGCCAGTCGATGGTGTGGATCGTGCCCGAGGGCGATGCGGACAAGCTGGTGTTCCACGCAGTCAGCGATTCGACCATCGTGTCCGGGCTGATCTATCTGGCCCTGCGCGTGTACTCCGGGCGCAGCGCCAGCGAAATCCTCGCCACCGAACCGGAGTACCTCGCCACGGTCGGCCTGTCCCGACATCTCTCGCCGACCCGCAGCAATGGCGTGGCGGCGATGTTGCAGTTCATCCGCGACACCGCCCGTGCAAAGGCCCGGCCGTGAGCCAGGCGATCGAGCCTTCCGGCCAATCCGGCCTGCGCGCCCTGCTCGCCCATCCCGGTTTCGCGCTGGTCCTGCTGTACCGGATCCTGGCGATGCTGTCTTACCAGATCGTCGCGGTGACGGTGGGCTGGCACATCTACCAAGTCACCGGCAACCCGCTCTCGCTCGGCCTGATCGGGCTGGCCGAGATCCTGCCGTTCTTCTGCGTGGCCCCGTTCGCCGGCTATCTGGTGGACCATCTGCCGCGGCGCCGGCTCGGCATTGCCGCCTCGGCCGGCCTGCTGGCCACGGCGCTGGTGCTGATGGCACTGGTCAAGGGCTGGCTGCCGGTACAGGGCACCTGGCCGATCTATGCGGCCATCGCGATGACCGGCATGGTCCGCGCCTTCCTCACACCGGTCTACAACGCGCTGTTCGCCAAGGTGCTGCCGCGCGAAGCCTTCGCCCGCGGCGCCGGCATCGGCAGCGTCACCTTCCAGGCCGGCATGGTGCTGGGCCCGGCGATCGGCGGCGTGCTGGTCGGCTGGGGCGGCAGTGCACTGGCCTATGCGGTGGCGGCGGCATTCGGCATGCTGGCCGGGCTTTCACTGCTGGTGCTGCGGGTGGACGACCCGGTGACGCCTGCGGCCGACCGGGCGCCGGTGCTGCGCAGCATCGCCGAAGGCGCGCGCTTCGTGTTCTCCAACCAGATCATGCTCGGCGCGATGGCGCTGGACATGT
>DMID01000137.1:0-2446 GCA_003449195.1 Lysobacteraceae bacterium
CGAGCAGGTGCACGCGATGCAGGCCGGCTTCGTCAACTTCTACCCGGCCGACTGCGTGCAGCCCTACGTCGCGCTGACCGCGCGCGGGCCGTGGATCGTCACGCTCAAGGGCGCGCTGCTGCACGATGCCGGCGGCTACGGCATGCTCGGTGCCGGCCACACCCCGGGCAGCGTGCTGGCCGCGCTGGCCAAGCCGCAGGCGATGGCCAACATCATGACGCCGAGCCTGTCGCAGTACCGCTTCGACAAGGCGTTGCGCGCCGAGATCGGCCACAGCCGCGGCGGCGAAGGCTGCCCGTATGCGAAGTTCATGTGCCTGAATTCCGGCTCGGAAGCCGCCGGCCTGGCCGGGCGCTTCGCCGACATCAACAGCAAGCTGATGACCGAACCGGGCGCGCCGCATGCCGGACGCACGATCAAGCGGGTGGTGGTCAAGGGCAGCTTCCACGGCCGCACCGAGCCGGCCGCGCGTTTCTCCGATTCCTCGCGCAAGGACTACCAGAAGCATCTGGCCAGCTACCGCAACGACGACTCGCTGATCGCCATCCCGCCCTACGACGTGGCCGCGCTCGAACGCGCCTTCGCCGATGCGGAAACCCACGGCTGGCACATCGAGGCCGTGTTCCTCGAGCCGGTGATGGGCGAAGGCGACCCGGGCCGTTCGGTGCCGGTGGCCTTCTACGCTGCCGCGCGCCGGCTGAGCCGCGAACACGGCAGCCTGTTCCTGGTCGACTCCATCCAGGCCGGCCTGCGCGCGCAGGGCGTGCTGTCCATCGTCGACTACCCCGGCTTCGAAGGCCAGGAAGCGCCGGACATGGAAACCTATTCCAAGGCGCTCAACGCCGCACAGTTCCCGATGTCGGTACTGGCCCTGGGCGAGCGTGCCGCGGGCCTGTACCGCACTGGCATCTACGGCAACACCATGACCACCAACCCGCGCGGGCTGGACGTGGCCTGCGCCGCGCTGGCGCTGATGACGCCCGAACTGCGCGCCAACATCCGCACGCAGGGCGCTGCGGCCGTGCGCAAGCTCGAAGCCTTGAAGGCCGAGCTGGGCGGGCTGATCACCAAGGTGCAGGGCACCGGCCTGCTGTTCTCCTGCGAGCTGGCCCCGCAGTTCAAGTGCTACGGCGCCGGTTCCGTCGAGGAATGGCTGCGCCGGCACGGCCTGAACGTGATCCACGGCGGCGCCAACTCGCTGCGTTTCACCCCGCATTTCGCCATCGACGACGAGGAGCTCGACCTGCTGGTCGCGCTGGTCGGCCGCGCCCTGCGCGAAGGCCCGCGCCAGCAGATCGCTGCCTGAGCACACGCCTGCACAAAGGCATCCCCGCCGACGGGACAGACCCCATGCAAAAGGCCGCCTTCAAGGCGGCCTTTTCCGTGCGGCGTGCTGCGACGATGGTGGCTCAGTCGTCCGATGCAGGCACCGGGACCGGCACCACCACGGGCGCATACGGGCCATAGCCGTAGGGAATCGCGCGCACGCCACGGCAGCCGTCGTAGCGGCTGCAGCTTTCGTAATAGCCCGGGCCGGAATGGATCTGCCGCGCATCGCGGTTGTACTGGCTGCGGAAGTAATCCGGCCCGTACAGGCCGTTGCCGTAGTACTTCACCGGCTCGCCGCCGCGATAACCGAATACCGGGGCGGGCGATGCGGCATGGCGCGGCGCGCGGGCCGATTCCGGCGGACGCTCATCGCTTTGCGCATAGCCGGTTTCCGGGTCGTAGGCCGGCACCTTGTGGAAGTACACCGTCTCGCCACCCTGCTGGCGGCTGCTCAGGCGCTCGTAGCCGCTGCGCCCGTAATACCAGGGCTGGCCGTTGCGCATCACCACCTCGGCCGGGTTCACTTCTTCCTCGACCATCGCGGCCCTGGACGATTGCGCCCATGCGGGCGGGGCGATGAGCGCCAGCGCGAACGCCAGCGTGCCGATCTTCATGCGGATATCCATTCCTGCCTCCTCGCGGCGTGGCCGGGCCCGGCGGTCTGCCGGACGCACCGCGACGTTACCCCATGCGCCCGCCTGTCGTCAGGGTTTCCCCTTGGCCCGGGCCGACGCATGGCGCGCCATGGCATCGGCGATGATCCGGCGGGCTTCGGCGGCATCGCCCCAGCCGTGCAGCTCGACCGTGTTGCGCCCGGCCGGCAAGTCCTTGTAGATGCGGAAGAACGCCTCGATGCGCTGGCGCTCGATGTCCGGCAAGTCGGCCAGGTCACGGATGCCGGCATAGGTGGGGTCGACCTTGTCGGTCGGCACACCGAGAATCTTTTCGTCGTGCTCGCCCTTGTCGATCATGCGCAGCACGCCGATCGGGCGGAAGCGGATGATCGTGCCCGGATGCAGCGGCTCGCGCGTCAGCACCAGTGCGTCGAGCGGATCGTTGTCGCCAGCCAGCGTGCTCGGCATCGAGCCGTAGTTGGCCGGGTAGGCCACCGGCATCG
>DMID01000137.1:2468-11357 GCA_003449195.1 Lysobacteraceae bacterium
CGGCATCGACTGGAAGCGGTCGACGTAGATCAGCCCGTCCTCGCCGGTTTCATACTTGGTGAAACTGCCGGCCGGGATTTCCACCGCCAGTTTCACGTCCTCGGGCGCCGCTTTCGGCTGCTCGGCCAGCAGCGGATTGCGGACGTACTCGCCCGCGGCGGACGGCAGCGGCATGGCCAGCGCAGCCGCCCACGCAAACAGGATCAGGTGCTTTTTCATGCTTGGCTCCATTCGCGCCGAAGGTATCGGCTTCATTCCCAGCAACGGTCTTCGCGCCCCTTTGGCGAGACCGGCCGGGCGCAGTCGCGCGGCGCGATGCGGCCGGCCTCGCGCTCGACCAACCGCTTGCTTCCGCCTTCGCGCACCAGCTCGAACGCGTCGTACAGGCGCCCGGTCGCGGTGCGCGATTCGTAGACCAGGCGCTGCGGATCGATGCGCAACACCTGGTAGAGCTGGGTGTCCTCGCCGACCGGTTTCATCGTCGTGCGCGCGTAGTCCGACAAGCGGTACTGCTTGGGCCCGGCCACCGAAACGATGAATACCGGCGTGGTGGTGTCGTCGCCATCACCGCGGCGGCCATAGGTATGGTCGTGGCCCTGCAACACCAGATCGACCTTGTGCCTGCGGATCACCGGCAACACCTGCTGCACCAGTTTCTCGTTGTCGCGTTCGGCACGCGGCGAATAGAACGGCTGGTGGATCAGCACGATCGACCACGGGTGCGGGTTGGCGGACAACACCGCGTCCAGCCACGCCGCCTGCGCCGGGCCGGTGCCCAGATCCAGTGCGGACGTGCCGTCGAGCACGGCCACGCGCACGTCCTGATAATCGAACCAGTAGCTGGTCCCTGCCGCATCGGCCGGCCCGTTGCGGGGCAGCGCGAAGCCCGCGCGCCAATGACCACCGAGCACGCGACGCGCCTGCGGCGTGTCCTCGCCCTCTTCGTGGTACTCGTGGTTGCCCGGTGCCGGCGCCACCGCCGTGCCTTGCAGCAGCCAGCGTCCGGCCTCGAACCACTCGGCCCATTCGCTGTCGTCCACGCCATCCTTGCCGCTGACCAGATCGCCGGCAAACAAGGCCAGCCGCGCATCCGGCGTGCTGCGCCACGCCTGCCGGATTACCCGCGACACCAGGCTCAGGTTCTTGTTCTGCGTGTCGCCGAAATACAGCAAGGTCAGCGGCGTGCCGGCGGATGCGGCGGTGCGGAACTGGATCCACGGCCCCCATGTGTCCCGGCCCTGCACGCGATAGGCATACAGCGTGTCCGGCTGCAATCCGTCGACATCGACGCGGTGGTGACGGGACCTTCCGTTCTCGCTGTCCAGCACGATGGTGTCCGCGTGCAGCACGCGCGGCGCGCCCATGTCGGGTGAATCGCCGGCCACCACCAGTTCCAGCCCGGGCCTGTTGACGTCCGCATCGGTACGCCACATCACCGCGAAGCCGTGCGCCGCATCCTGTGCCGGCGAGGCGACGATGCGGTCAGGGAACCCGCTGGCCGCGTAATGCCGGCTGCCGGCCGGCACCTGCGTGTTCGGCTCGGCGGCCCGTGCACCGCCGATGCAGGCCACCAGCAGGACCGGCCACCAGAAGCAGCACCTGCGCAGCATCATCGGACGCACGCCTTCAGCTTCAACGCGGCCGCGATGTCGCGCCAGTCGAACGCGGCCACGGCCTGGTCATCGTGCAGCGCATACATCACGCCGTCCGGAAAACGCCCGTCACCGCGTGCATCCAGCCACACGCCATCGGTGTTGGCCGTGAGCTTGCCGGCAAACGAGCCGACATGCGCCAGCGTGCGCCGGTCGAACACGTGGAACAGGCTGCGGTCCTTGAACTGGTCCGTGCCGATCCAGTAACCGCCACCGTCCGCGCACGCCATCAGCGCGATGCCCTCGGCCTGTGCCTTGTACAGGCCGGCACCGACGTCGCGGCCGCGATACCTGCCATCGACCAGGCCGTACTCGCGCAGGCGCGTGCCGACCGCGGTGTCTTCCTCGGCCAGCATCAGGCGGTCGTTCACCGGATCGGCGAACACCGACTCGGCGATGCGGATCGCACCGGCCGGGGTCACGTCGCCGAAGGTCTGCACCAGCGTCGCCTTCCACCGGCCGCTTTCCTGCGCAAGCCGGTAGCGACGGAAGCGATGGTCCAGCTCGGCCAGCGCCGGCACGGTTTTCTCGTCCGCGCCGCGCATGTAGTTGTCGCTGACGATGACCTCGATGGCCTCGCCCTTGCCGCCGGCCCACAAGCCGTAGGGCTTGCTCAGCTCGTCCATGCCGAACACCAGCAAGGGCGCGAAATCCGGCAGCGAAAACAATTGCACGCGGTGGTTGTCGCGCTCCACCACCAACAGCAGATCGCCGACCACGCTGATGCCGTTGGGACGGTCGAGCTGGCCGGGAGCCGTGCCCTTGCCGCCCACGGTGCGCAGGCGCTGGCCGTTGTCCCCATCGAAGACCACCAGCTCGCCGGTCTTCTTGGCGGTGGCGATCACCCAGCGCTTGCCGTCCGGCGCCGTCCAGCTGGCCGGTGAATCCAGGTTGTCCTGCGGCATCGCCACCGTGACGAAGGCCTCGCCCACCACCGCATGCGGGGTTTTCGCATCGGCCAGTCGCAGTTCGCCGTTCTCGTCGGGCTCGCGGTCGGCCTGGACACTGACGCCGGCACCGGCCTTGCCGGCGCAACCGGCCAGCAAGGCAACCAGCAGTACCGGTGCCGCGACGATGCGCAGGCCAGCGCGCATCACAGCTTCACCTTCAGGCCGATGGCGTAGGTGCGGCCGTACTCCTCGTACTGCTGCGTGTACGAGCGGCTGCCCTGGTAGCGCTCCAGCGGCTTGTCCAGCAGGTTGGACGCATCGAAGTACAGCTGCACGTGCTTGCCCAGTTCGTATTCGAAGCTGAAATCCAGCTGCGTGTTCGGCGCCACGTGGATGTCGTAGCCATGCGCCTTGCCGAGCTCATCCAGGTATTCGCTGCGGTGCACGGCGGACACGCGCGTGGACAGCGGCCCCTTCTCGTAACCGACGAATGCGGTGTAGACGTTCTTCGACGCGCGCGGCAGAGTGAAGTCCTCGCCCTCGCGGTCGGCCAGGCCCGGATCGAACGAGGTATGCAGCCAGGTCCCGCTGACGCCGGCCAGCAGGCCGTCCCAGCCCTCGGGCAGGAAATCCAGCGACTGCTGCCAGTTGAACTCGGCGCCGTACACCTTGGCCTTGTCGCCATTGATGGACGTGCTCACGTCGTAGCCGTTGTAGGCAGGGGCGTTGTTGATCACCACGCCGACGATGTAATCGTCGATGGATTTGTGGAACAGCCCCAGCGACAGGATGCCGCTGCTGCCGAGGTACTTCTCGAACGAGGCATCGAGATTGAGCGACCTGTACGGCTTGAGGTCCGGGTTGCCGATCTCCACTTCCTTGTCGCTGTTGTTCATCGCCAGGTGCGGCGCGATCGCGCCGAAGCCCGGGCGCGAGATCGTCTTGTTGGCCGAGAAGCGCAGCGACCAGTCCTCGCCGCCGTTCCAGCGCAGATGCAGGCCCGGCAGCACGTCGGTGTAGTCGTGGCTGGCCTTGACCTGGCCGAGCGTGTACGACTTGCCGTTGGCGGCCACGTCGATGCGGTTGCCGGTGGCATCGAACTGGGTGTTCTCGACGCGCGCGCCGGCGATCACCCGCAGGTCGCCGATGTTCCAGGTGCCCATCGCATAGGCGGACAGGATGTCCTCGGTGGACACGTAGTCCTCGCCGTACATCGTCAGCGCGTTGTCGATCAGCTCCTTGCTGCGCGCGGTGTATTCGCCACCGTGCGCGGCCCAGTACGCACGCAGCGCCGCCGAACTGATGCCCTGCCCCAGCGTGCCGTTGCGATGGTCGGGCGCGGCCTTGGCCCAGTCGGCCAGATCGATGGACGGGCCCGAACGCAGATCCCGCTCGTCCGCGTTGTAGTCGCGATCGCGCCAGCGCCCGAGCAGGCCGAACTTGTAACTGGCGTTCTCGCCGTCGAAACGGGCGTTGATCTGCGCGCTGTATTCGTGGTCGTTGACCTGCTTGGGCGCCACCACCCAGTTCTTGAAGGCGTAGTTGGCGTTGTTCTCCCAGCCGTTGTCGGACAGGCTGAAATCGGGGATGCCGTGGCCTTGACCGACCAGCGCGGACATGTCGTCGCCGTCGTACTCGAAGCGCGCTTCTTTCTCGTCGTTCACCCGCTCGCGGGTCTTGGTGTAGCCCACGCGGTAATCGAGCACGGCATCGGCAAGCCGGTTCTCGCCGCCGAAGCTGGCAGCCATCGTGTCCTGCTTCTTGGTGCGCCAGCGCACGCGCTTGCTGATCGCATCGGCCGGGATGTCGTCGATGCGGTACTCGCCGTTGCCGAGCGCGGTCACCTCGCCGTCGCCCAGCCCGAACACCACGCGCTGGCGCGTCTCGGCATCCTTGAAGCTGCTGAAAAGCGTACGCAGGTAATAGCGGTTGTCCGCATCCGGGCGCCAGTCGAGGTTGAGGTTGGCGCCGACGCGGGTGCGGTCGATGTCGTACTTGCGGCGCTGCCATTCGGTCACGACACGGTCGTCGCTGCCCTTGGCGTAGGTGTCGTATTCGCCTTCGACGTTGTCGGACTGGAACTCACGGTCAAGGTAATTCACTCCCAACGCCACGCCGAAGGTGCCATCGGCGAAGATGTCGCTGTAGTTGAACGCGGCCTTCGGGCTGGTCTTGCCGGACAGCGACTGGTGGTTGGCCTCGACCTTGGCGCGGATGCTGCGCCCGTCGCGGTCGAACGCGGATGCGGACTCGACCAGGATCGCGCCGCCGATCGAATCGCCCGGCATGTCGGGCGTCGGCGACTTCACCACCTTCAGCCGCTCGGTGGATTCGGACGGGATCACGTCCATCGGTGCGGCGCGGTTGTCGCTTTCCGGCGTGCCGATGGCGATGCCATCCACGCTGACGCTGTTGAGCGCCGCATCCAGCCCGCGCACCACGACGTAGCGGCCTTCGCCCTGATCGCGGGTGACGCTGACGCCGGGCAGGCGCTGCAGCGATTCGGCCACGTTCTGGTCCGGGTAATCGCCGACGTCGTCGGAGGACACCGCATCCAGGATCGCATCGGCATCGCGCTTGAGATCCACCGCGCGGGCCTGTGCCTGCAACTGCGGCTTCACTTCGATGCGGTCCAGCGTAGTGGCATCGAGCGGCACGTCCGCGCCGCGCGCGACGGCCGATGTGGCCATGGATGCGACGCCGATGGCGACCGCCACGAACAACGGATGCTTGCTGTGCATTGCCCGGTTTCCCCGTCAGGTAAATGTCAGCGAGGCACCTTATTTCCGCCACGTTGCATGCCCGTTACACGCGGGCCGCATTTAACGCTTCTGCGACATCTCCGCGACAACCAGGGGCGTATGGCGCGCATGGCTGGCACCGGCGGCGGCGCCTGCGGCACACTGCCCGCCACTCCCACCCAAACACGGCTGCCATGAAGATCGTCGAAGTCCGCCACCCGCTCGTGCAACACAAGATCGGCCTGCTGCGCGAAGCCGCGCTCAGCACCAAGGGCTTCCGCGAGCTGGTCACCGAGCTGGGCACCCTGCTGGCGTACGAAGCCACCGCGGACCTGGACACCGAACCGGCCACCGTGGCCGGCTGGGCCGGCGACGTGCAGGTGCAGCGCATCGCCGGCGCCAAGATCACGCTGGTGCCGATCCTGCGCGCCGGCCTGGGCATGCTGCCCGGCGTGCTGGCGCTGATCCCGGCGGCCAAGGTCAGCGTGGTCGGGCTGCAGCGCGACGAGGAAACCCTGCAACCGGTGCCGTATTTCGAACGTTTGGTGGGCCGCCTGGACGAGCGCGACGCGCTGGTGCTGGACCCGATGCTGGCCACCGGCGGCAGCCTGATCGCCACCCTCGACATGCTCAAGCAGGCCGGCGCGCGCCGGATCAAGGGCATCTTCCTGGTCGCCGCGCCGGAAGGCCTGCATGCCGTGCAGGCGGCGCACCCGGACGTGGAAATCTACACCGCCGCCATCGACGAGCGCCTCAACGAGAAGGGCTACATCCTGCCCGGTCTGGGCGATGCCGGCGACCGCATCTTCGGCACGCGGGTGGGCTGAGGGATGCCGGCGACGGCACTTGCCTCGCATTCATTCAAACGGCATGAAAAGGCGCGAGGATGCGCCGGCAGTTCCGCCCATCACCCGCACAGGAAGCTCTCCATGAACAAGATCGTGTTCGCCGCCCTCTTCGCCGCTGCCTGTGCCGTGCCGGCCGGGAGCGCTTTCGCCGCCCAGACCGCGCAACAGCAGCGCATGGCCACGTGCTCGGCGCAGAACAAGGGCAAGACCGGCCAGGACTACAAGGACGCGCAGAAAGCCTGCCTGTCCGGCAAGGAGGCGCCTGCGGCGGCGGCCACCACGCCGCAGGAGCGGATGAAGGCCTGCAATGCCGAGGCGGGCAGCAAGAAGCTGGCCGGCGATGCCCGCAAGAGTTTCATGAGCGGCTGCCTCAAAAAATCCTGAGCCGCGCGCCATTGCCCTGGAGGCACGAAGGCCCCGCATTGCGGGGCCTTCGCATGTCCGGCCCCAGCCGGATCAGAACGGACTGGCCACCAGTTCGGCCTGTTCGCCGCGGGTGACGAAACGACCCTTCGCGTCGATGGCCGCATGTGCCAGTGCACAAGCCGGGTCGTGGGTGAAGAACAGCGCCACGTCGCGTTCGAGCTTGTCCTGCAGGAACGCGCGTTTCTCGTCGATCAACAGCTCGGCGTTGCGGTCGTAGCCCATGGTGATCGGCACGTGCACCCACGGCGTGCCCGGGATCAGGTCCGCGCAGAAGCTCACGCCGCCGCGCGCCGTGCCATCCGCGCCGGTCTGGCCGACGATTTCGGCCAGCATCAAGCCGGGCGTGTGGCCGTCGCTGAATTCGAAACGCACCGCCGCGCCCAGCGCGCGCGAATGCGGCCCGTCCACCAGCTCCAGCCGGCCGCTCCCGGCCAGCAACTGCTGGATTTCCGGAATGAAGCTGGCGCGATCGCGCGGATGCGGGTGCAGTGCACGCTGCCAGTGCGCGGCGCCGACGAGGAACACCGCGTTGGGGAACAGCAGTTCCGGCTCGCCGCCCTCGCGCCACGGCGCAAGCAAGCCGCCGGCGTGGTCGAAGTGCAGGTGGCTGAGCACCACCACGTCGATGTCCTCGTGCGAAAAGCCCGCCGCCGCCAGCGAATCGAGCAGCACGTGGCGCTCTTCCTGCACGCCGTAACGCTCGCGCAGCCTGGGTTCGAAAAACGCGCCGATGCCGGTTTCGAACAGCACCGTCTTGCCGGCCAGCGACGTGGCCAGCAGCGCGCGGCAGGCCAGGTCGATGCGGTTGGCCGCATCCGGCGGCGCCCATTTTTGCCAGAGCGCGCGCGGCGCATTGCCGAACATCGCGCCACCGTCGAGCTTCTGCGTGTTGCCTGTCAGCGACCAGAGTTTCATGCGGCCATCCTAGCCCGGTCGGTGCCGGGACGACCTGCTGCTTTGGTCGATGGGCAGCACGAAAAAGGGCGATGCACGCGTGCATCGCCCTCGTCGCCGCCTGGCCCGTGCGGGGCTTGCCTGCCGTTACGGCGTGGCCGGCACCGGCGCGATCACCTCGGCCGCGCCGACCGGGTTGCGCGGGTCGCTGCCGCCCAGCAGCACGTTGCGCTTCTTGTCCCATTCCACCGTCTGCAGGTTGCCCCACACGTGGCTGGAGCCGCGGCCGCCGGCGGCTTCGTTGCCCGGCTGTTCCACCTTGTGACCCATCGCTTCGAGCGTCTTGACCGTATCGGCCGAGAACGTGCCGCTCTCGGCATCGATCACGTCGGGCAGCCACTGGTGGTGGTAGCGCGGCAACGCGGCCACCTGCTGCGCGCTCAGGCCGTCGTCGTAGCCGAGGATGCCCAGCAGCACCATCGTGATGATGCGGCTGCCGCCGGGCGTGCCGAGCACGGCCACGGTGTCGGCGTTTTCCATGAAGGTGGGCGTCATCGAGCTGAGCGGGCGCTTGCCCGGCTTGGGCGCGTTGGCCTCATAGCCCATCACGCCGAAGGCGTTGGGCGTGCCGGGCTTGAGCGCGAAATCGTCCATCTCGTCGTTGAGCAGCACGCCGGTGCCCTTGGGGATCAGCCCCGAGCCGTACAGCAGGTTGACCGTCTGGGTGGCGGCCACGCGGTTGCCGTCCTGATCGATCACCGAGAAGTGCGTGGTCTCGTCGTCTTCCAGCGGGGTCGGGTTGCCCGACAGCAGGTCGCTCGGCGTGGCCTTGTCCGGGTTGATGGTCGAACGCAGGCCCAGCGCATAGTCCTTGCTCAGCAGCACCTGCATCGGGATGTGGGTGAAATCCGGGTCACCGAGGAAGAAGGTGCGGTCGCGGTAGGCGCGGCGCATGGCTTCCACCACCATGTGCGTGTGGTGCGCCGGGTCCATCGCCTTGAGGTCGTAGCCTTCGAGGATCTGCAGCATTTCGGCCAGCGCGATGCCGCCGGAAGACGCGGGCGGCGCGGTGACGATCTTCCAGCCCTTGTAATCGAACGTGATCGGCGTGCGCTGCTTGACCCGGTATGCGGCCAGTTCTTCCGGGGTCCAGTGGCCGCCGGCCTGCTTGACGCCGGCGATGAGTTTCTTCGCGGTCTCGCCCTTGTAGAAGCCGTCGAAGCCCTTGTCGGCCAGCAGGCGCAGCGTGTGCGCCAGCTCGGGCTGCTTGAAGATGTCCCCTTCGGCAAAGGGCTTGCCGTTGCGCAAGTAGACCTCGCGCGTGCCGGGGTAGCGCTCCATCACCTCGCGGCGCTGCGCGTAGCCGCGCGCCATGCGCCCGTAGACCGGGAACCCGTCGGTGGCGATGCGGATGGCCGGCGCCAGCGACCGGGCCAGC
>DMID01000244.1:0-2979 GCA_003449195.1 Lysobacteraceae bacterium
CCTGCAGCCGCCGTTCTTCGACCCCAAGGCCACCGACGAGATGAACTACGGCGGCATCGGCGCGGTGATCGGCCACGAGATGAGCCACGGTTACGACGACCAGGGCAGCCGCTTCGGGCCGACCGGCAACTTCGAGAACTGGTGGAACCCGGCCGACGCCAAGGGCTTTGCCGAGCGCACCGGCAAGCTGGTGGCCCAATTCGACGGCTACGCCACGCCGCAGGGCAAGGTCAGCGGCAAGCTGACCCTGGGCGAGAACATCGCCGACCTCGGCGGCCTGAACGTGGCCTACGACGCCCTGCAAGTCGCACTGAAGCAGAATCCCAAGGAAGCCTCCGAGAAGATCGACGGCTACACCGAGGACCAACGCTTCTTCCTCAACTGGGCCCGCGTGTGGCGCAGCAACGTGCGCGAGAAGCAGGCCGTCCTGTACCTCAACACCGACCCGCACGCACCGGCTTCGCTGCGCGCGATCGGCGCGCCGTCGAACATGCCCGCCTTTGCTCAGTCCTTCCAGTGCAAGGCCGGCGACGCGATGGTGCGCAGCGGCGACAAGCAGGTGGTGATCTGGTGACATCCGCCCCGCGATGACAGCCCGAAGGCCCGGCACACGCCGGGCCTTCGCATTTGCGGGCCCCGGCGGCGTGTCGGCGCCCGGCCTGCCGGATTCCTTCATCCGCCGTCGCCACGGGTTGCTAGACTTCACGTTTCCCCGCAAGCACACCCCGAAATGCCCGCCATCCGTCCGCTCGTCGCTGCTCTTGCCGTGTCCGTGTCGTTGTTTGCCCTTGCCGCCACGGCCGATGCGGCCACGAAGAAGAAAGCCGCAAAATCCGCCCCGGCCAGCACCTCCGCGGCGGCCTGCACCGACTTCTACGCCGATGCCAATGCCGCCTGGCTGAAGGCCAACCCCGTCCCGTCCAGCGGTGCCGTCACCGCGCTGGGCCAGCTGGCCGATCTGAGCGTACAGCAGCAGCGCACCTTGCTCGACAACGCCCGCAACGCGCCGCAGAACACGGTGCAGAAGCTGCTCGGCGACTTCTGGGCCAGCGGCCTGAACGAAGCCGCGGTGGAAGCCGACGGCGCCAAGCCGATCGCCCCGCTGCTGGACCGCATCAACGCCATCAAGAAGGGCAAGGACGTGCCGGCCGCGATCGCCGCGCTGCACCAGGTGGGCATCCCGGTGGCCTTCAACTTCGGCCCGGACATCGACCTGAAGGCGCTGGACCGCCACATCGGCTACTTCATGCAGGGCGGTCTGGGCCTGCCCGACCCGGCCTACTACACCCGCAGCGACGCCCCCACGCGCGAACTGCTCGGCCGCTACCGCGCCTACGTGCAGCAGATCCTGGCCCTGACCGGCACGCCCAAGGACAAGCTGGAATCCGAATCGGCCGCCGTGCTCGACATCGAAACCCGCATTGCCCGCAGCGGGCAGTCGCTGGGCGATCTCAACAACCCGTTCAACAACTACGCGCCGGTCGCGGTGAAGGACCTGACCACGCAGTACCGCAACCTGCAGCTGGATGCGTTCCTGAAGGCGCAGGGCGTCAACGACGACCTCGTCTCGCTGGCCGACCCGCGCGTGTTCCAGGCGCTGGATGGCATGATCGGCAGCGTCAAGCCGGAGGCGTGGAAAGCCTATCTGCGCTGGCGGGTCGGCGATGCGATGGCGCCTTACCTGTCGTCCGGCTTCCGCGATGCCAGCTTCGGTTTCCGCGGCAAGGTGCTGCAGGGCCTGCAGGAACAGGCGCCGCGCTGGCAGCAGACGCTGGACGCCATCAACACGGCCGCCGGCCCGATGCTCGGCCGCCAGTATGCCGACCGCTACCTGAGCGCCGATGCGCGCAAGCGTGCCGGCGACATCGCCGACAACGTGCGCAAGGCGCAGATCGCCGCGGTGGAGCGCAGCAGCTGGCTGAGCGATGCCGCCAAGGCCGAGGCCAAGGCCAAGCTGGAAAAGCTGAAAATCGAGATCGGCACGCCGCACCGCGACCTGGATTATTCGGTGCAGCCGATGGGCCGCGGCAGCTTCGGCGGCAACATGCTGATCGCCTCCACCTGGCGCCACCGCGAGGAAATGAAGCGCATCGGCAAGGGCAACGCCGACCGCCGCTGGGACGTGCTACCGCAGCAGCCGGCACTGACCTACGACATCGCCCAGAACCGGCTGATCGTCACCGCTGCGGTGCTGCAGGCGCCGGTGCTGGACTTGTCGCGCCCGCTGGCCGTGCAGTACGGCGCCTTCGGTGCACTGGTCGGGCACCAGATCAACGGCGCGATCAACGACAAGGGCCGCCTGATCAACGCCCAGGGCAACCTCGGCGACTGGTGGGGCGCGGCCGACAAGAGCGCGTGGGCCGCACTGGCCGGCAAGCTGGCCGTCCAGTACGACGGCCGTACCTGGCCGCAGCTGAGTGGCACCAAGGTGGACGGCAAACTGACCTCGGCCGAAAACATGGGCGATCTGGCCGGCATCGAGACGGCATGGGATGCCTTTGCCCAGGCCCAGCCGAATGCCGACGCCGCCGCGCACAAGGGTTTCTTCACCGGGTGGGCGCAATTGTGGGCCCAGCAGATCAGTCCGTCCGAAGCCGCCCAGCGCGCCGTCACCGACCTGCGCGCACCGGGCCAATGGCGCGTGGACGGCCCGCTGGCCAACCTGCCGGCCTTCGGCGCGGCTTACGCGTGCAAGGCCGGCCAGCCGATGCAGCTGCCCGAGGCACAGCAGGTGCGCATCTGGCGCTGAACCGCAGACGCCTGCACATGGCAGTCACGGAAACGGCGCCTCCCGGCGCCGTTTCCGTTCATCCAAATCGTCATGCAAGCGGCAAGCTGCCGCCTGCACGCATCACACACTGCGCAGCGGCGGCCGCTTGCGGCGGTTGCCGCCGAACGGCGGTTGCCCGCGCCAGTAGCGGATCACCAGCCAGCCGAACAGCATGCCGCCCAAGTGGGCGAAATGCGCCACGCCCGGCT
>DMID01000244.1:3032-3792 GCA_003449195.1 Lysobacteraceae bacterium
CATGCCGTAGGCCAGCAGCAGGCCGAACACGCCGCCGGACGCGCCCAGCGTCGGATAGGCGGCATTGCCCGCCTGCACCATCCACCAACCCACCGCCAGCTGGCACAAGCCGGCACCGGCGATGCAGATCAGGTAATAGGTGGTGAAACGGCGGCTGCCCCAGGTCTGTTCCAGCGGGCCGCCGAACATGTAGAGCGCGAGCATGTTGAAGAACAGGTGCTGAAACCCGCCATGCATGAACCCGTAGGTCAGCAGCTGCCACGGCATGAAGCCGGGCGAGCCGTAGCCGTCCCCGCCCAGCGGCCACAATGCGAACGGCGTGGAAAACGCATCGCGCGTGGCCAGCTGCAGCAGGAAGACCACCACGTTGGCGATCAGCAATGCACGCGTGGCAGGGGGAATTCGCTGGAACATGCAGGCACCGGCTGTGGACAAGGCGGCCATGATAGCGTCCGGCCCGCAACCGCCGCCGAATCGGAGCAGGCTGCGTGCCTCGCCTTTTGCCGGGGCATGCGGCTGCCGGACGCGGCAGGTGGCGACATCGCCGATCCATCCGGCAGACCCGCTCCATGCGCTGGCGCGACAAACTCCGGGGACGCGGCTCTCAGTCGCCCGGCCCCCACAGGGCCGCATCGAGGTCGCGTTCGTCCGGGCGCGGCATCCGCCGCACCCTCCCCTCGCGCACGTCCACGCCCTCGGCGCGCAACCGCCGGCATTGTTCGCGGTGACCGGCCGAACCCTCGGGAAATGCGATGCGGCC
>DMID01000129.1:0-166 GCA_003449195.1 Lysobacteraceae bacterium
CCAGCACCTGCTGGCCGGTGCCGAGCGCATCGCCGGGCGCATCGGCGAGGGCGCCGCCCGGCACATCGCGCAGACGGTGAAGCAGTGGGACGACCGCCGCCTGATCGAGCAACTGGAGCTGGCCTTCGGCCGCGACCTGCAGTTCATCCGCTTCAACGGCACCCTG
>DMID01000129.1:245-6735 GCA_003449195.1 Lysobacteraceae bacterium
GGTCGGCGGCCTGATCGGCCTGGCCCTGCACGCGCTGACCACGCTGCTGGCGAAATGAGGGCTGAACCGGCCGGCCCGCCCTTGATCCGGCGCAATGCCGGGCGCAGGCGGACGTGAATAATCGGTCGCGATGCCGGACAGCCGTGGATCGGACGGTTCCATCCACGGCAACGCCGCCGTCATTGCGATGAGGCAAGCTGCCCCCACTTCGATGGAAGCGGCAGGACCGCCCGCCCCGTCGATACCCGCGCCAGCCCGTGCCGCATCCGGCCAACGCGAGCCTCCATCACTGGTCACCAGCACAAGGAGTCAAGACATGTCGTATGCCACCACCAATCCCTTCACCGGCGAAGTCGTGAAGACCTTCCCCAATGCCACCGATGCCGAGGTCGCGCAGACGCTCGACAAGGCCCAGGCGATGTTCGAGACCTGGAAGGACACCGCCATCGCCGAGCGCGTGAAGGTGCTGCAGAAGGCGGCCGACCTGCTGCGCAAGAGCCACACCGAATACGCCAAGCTGCTGACCCTGGAAATGGGCAAGGTGATCGGCGAGGCCGAAGCCGAGGTCGAGCTGTCCGCGCAGATCCTCGAGTATTACGTCGGCAACGCCGAGACGCTGCTGGCCCCGGAGAAGCTGCCGAGCAAGCACCCGTCCTACACCGACAACTGGGTCGAGCACGTGCCGCAGGGCATCCTGCTGGCGATCGAGCCGTGGAACTTCCCGTACTACCAGATCGTCCGCATCGCCGCGCCGCAGCTGGCGGCCGGCAACGTGATCATCCTCAAGCACGCCTCCAACGTGCCGCAGTGCGCGGCCGCGTTCGAGAAGCTGTTCCGCGAGGCCGGGCTGCCGGAAGGCGGCTTCACCAACCTGTACGCCACCCGCGACCAGATCAAGGCGATCATCGAGGACCCGCGCGTGCAGGGCGTGGCCCTGACCGGCTCGGAAGGCGCCGGCGCCGTGGTCGCCGCGCAGGCCGGCAACGCGCTGAAGAAGTCCACGATGGAACTCGGCGGCGCCGACGCCTTCGTGGTGCTGGCCGACGCCGACCTGGACAAGACCGTGCAGTGGGCGGTCACCGGCCGCCACTGGAACGCCGGCCAGGTGTGCTGCTCGTCCAAGCGCATCATCGTGGTCGACGAGGTCTACGACGCCTTCCTCGAGAAGTACAAGGCCGGCGTGGCCAAGCTCAAGGCCGGCGACCCGCTGGACCCGTCCACCACGCTGGCGCCGCTGTCCTCGCAGGGTGCGGTGGACGACCTGAAGAAGCAGGTCGAGCAGGCCGTTGCCCACGGTGCCACCGCCGAGGTGATCGGCGCGGAAGTGCCGGCCACCGGTTCGTTCTTCCAGCCGGTGCTGCTGAGCAACGTTAGCGATGACAACCCGGCGCATTACTGGGAGTTCTTCGGCCCGGTGTCGCAGGTGATCCGCGCCAAGGACGAGGCCGAGGCGATCGCCATCGCCAACGACTCCCCCTTCGGCCTCGGCGGCTCGGTGTTCACCCGCGACATCAAGCACGGCGTCGAAGTGGCGCAGAAGATCTCCACCGGCATGGTCTACATCAACCATCCCACCGGCGTGGCGGCGGACCTGCCCTTCGGCGGCGTGCGCCGCTCCGGCTACGGCCGCGAACTGGTCGGGCTGGGCATCAAGGAGTTCGTCAACCACAAGCTGATCGCCGTGACCGACATCGACGGCGCGTTCTGACCGAAGCCTGCCTTCCGTCGAGCGGAAACACGAAGCCCCGCGTGCAAACGCGGGGCTTCTTCGTTCCGGCACAGGAAGATCGGCGGGCTGCCCGGCCCGCCCCGTGTTCAGCGCAACTGGCTGTCCTTGCTGCCGCGCCGGTTGTAGCCGCTGTGCGCATGCGCATCGTCGTCGCGCGCCTGCTGGCAGGCCACGCACAGGCGCACGCCCGGCACCGCCTTGCGGCGCGCTTCGGGTATCGGCGCATCGCATTCTTCGCAACGCGTCAGCCCCGGGCCGTCGGCCAGCCTGCTGCGCGCACGCTTGACCGCATCTTCCACGGTCGCATCGATCTGGTCCTGCACCGCACCGTCGCCGGCCCATCCGGTCGCCATGTCACACCTCCCTCCGGCCGCATCCAGCCTGTTCCGAATCGGAGACGATCTGGGGCTTTCCACCGGCAAAATCAAGATGCAGGGCGAACGCCCCGCGCCATGATCCCGACCAAATCAACGTCGCGTTCAGCCATGCCGTACAAACGCCCCTGAGCCAGACCGCAGCCGGCCTCCTGCAACAGCCGGGCCTGCTCCTCCGTCTCCACCCCCACGCCGACCAGTGCCAACCCCAACTGCGAACCCAGCGTGCAGATCGTGCGGATGACGGCCAGGCTGTGCGGATCGGACAACATGTCGAAAACCAGACTGCGATCGATCTTGAGTCCGTCCACCGGGCAGTCGCGCAATTGCGCCAGCGAAGACTGGCCGATACCAAAACCGTCCAACACTACCCGCACGCCTGCCGCCTTGAGCTCGCGCATGGCTCGCAACACATGCGTGGCTCCGCGTGCCTGCAACACGCTCTCGCCGACTTCCACCACGATCCGCGCCGGTGCGATGCCGTTCCCGGCCAAACGCCCGAGCAGACGCTCGGCGAAATCGTCACGCAGGAACTCCTGCCGGCGCAGCATTCACGGCCACCGGCAACAGATCCAGTCCCGTGTCGGCCAAAATTCGCGCATGCATGACATCGGCCAGTTCGATGGCCAAGGCATAATCCCTGAAGGCCTCGGTTATGGCCTGGGCCGATCCCGTCCGGCGGCCATCCGGCCCCGGCCAGCGCACCAGCGCCTCCAGCCCGACCACCCGGCCGTCGTCGAGCGACACCACCGGCTGGTAGCAAGGCCTGAGCATGTCGGCATCCAGCAATCGACGCGCCAGAGCCAGTTGGGCGGCCTTGCGCTCGGCCAGCGCCTGCATCTGCCGGCCATACATCCGCCAGCCGCCGCGCTGGCGCGATTTGAGGTCGTTCAGCGCGACATCCGCGCACTTCATCAAGGCCGAAGCGTCATCCGCATCGCGCGGGAACAACGCGCAGCCGATGCTCATGCCGCCATTGATGTCCTGCCCGGCGCAGGTGACAGGGGGGCGAACCTGAGCCAATACCGCATCTGCGGTCAGTTCCACGTCCTCGTCTCCACGCACCTCCGGCAACACGATCGCGAACTCGTCCCCGCCCAGGCGTGCGACGAAGGCCGATGCCGGCAAGGCCTTGGCCATTCGCCGCGACAGCACGCGCAGCAGGTGGTCGCCCGCAGCGTGGCCCTGCATGTCGTTGACATGCTTGAAGTGATCCAGATCGATCATCAGCAGGCCGACCTGTCCGCCGTCCGCCCGTGCCCGCGCCACGGTCCGCTTCAGGCTCGCATTGAAGGCGCGACGGTTCAGCAGACCCGTCAGCGCATCGGTTTCGCTGGCCTCGCGCAGGCGCTGCTCGGCCTCGCGCTGCCGGGTGACTTCGCGTGACACGCACAAAACGGCGTGCGTCGTCCCGTCGGCATCCATCAACGGGGTTAGCAGGTTGTCCCAGTACTGCGGACGGGCACCCGGCAGATGGCTCATGCCGGGAAAGCGTGCATGCCGCCCATGCCGACTCAGCGCCAGTGCCGCGCGTCCCCGTGCACGCACCTCGTGCGGCAACAGATCCAGCCATTTCACGCCGAAGCGGGTTTCGTCCGCCGCCAGCCCCAGCGCCAGGCAGCCGGAACGGTTCATGCTGTGCAAGGTGCCATCCACGTCGATCAGCTTGATGCAGTCCACGCTGGCATCCAGCATGCTGCGCTGGCGCCTGACGTCCTCCTGCAATGCCTGCCGCTCCAGCAGCAACGCATGGATGTCGCTCAACACGATGCACCATCGTCCAGCCGGCGATGCCGGCACTGCCTGCACCAGATTCAGGCGCATGGTCCCGACGGCATCGGCCAGGCCGGCCTCGAACGAGAACGGCTGGCGCCCGTGACGATGCCGCCGCCAGAGGCGCACGGCATCACTGGCCGAGGCTCCGTCCAGCACCCGATACCACTGCAGGCCCTCGCTCGCGGCGCGGCGATCTGCCGCCAGTTCGCGCCAGCCCCGGTTTGCCTTCAACACCCGGCCACCGGCATCCACCAGACAAGCCCGCTGCGGCATGGCGTCCAGCAAGGCATCGGACAGCGATGCCGCTGGCATGTCCGGCGCGCGCCCCTCTCGCTGCATGTCTCCTTCGTGCAGACCGTCGCTCATGTCCATCCCCCTGTCCGTCTTCATTGCACGATTCGGCCATGTGGCGACCGGCTACCTTCATCGCACGGCCGCCCTGCTCCCGGCAATGACAAGATGGATGAAGTGCAGCTTGCGCACCACCTCGGCCGACATCACGAACGGATACAGGTCGTTGACACCCATGCTGCGCGCCAGCTCGTTCATCACCCCGGTCAGGCGCACCCAGTCGTTGATCGCATCGAGGAAGCCCCGTGCATCCGGCACGTCGGCCCGGTACAGCACATCGGGTCCGAACGGCTGGTAATCCTCGGTCTGGGCCAGGGCCAGGCCGAAATCGTTGGCCGTGACGATGGTGTCGTTGATGTGCAGGTAATGCGCCCAGGTTTCGGCCCAGTCCTCCCACGGATGCATCGTCGCGTAGGCGCTGATGCAGTGCAGCGGCCAGTCCGCCGGCGCGCCCTGCTCGTAATGCCGCTGCAAGGCCTGCCCGTAGTCGGCGCGCTCGTCGCCGAACAGCGCGCGGAACGGCTCCAGCCACGGACTGCCGGCCACCAGACGGTCCCAGTAGTAGTGGCCGATCTCGTGGCGCAGGTGGCCCAGCAGCGTGCGATACGGCTCGTGCATCGCCGCGCGGGTCTTCTCGCGCACGGCATCGTCGGCTTCGGCGATGTTGAGCGTGATCAGGCCGTCGTCATGGCCGGTCAGCACGCGCGGCTCACCCGGCAACTCGGCGAGGAAATCGAACACCACGCCCTGCGCCGGGTCCTCGTCCAGTTTCGAGCGGAACGGCAGCCCCATCGCGAGCAAGGCCGACACCAGTCGGCGCTTGGCCAGCTCGATCTTGCCCCACTGCTCGGCATGCGCCGGATCGGCCAGGTCCGGGATGGTGCGGTTGACCGAGCAGGCCACGCACAGGCTGCGATGCACCAGCGGCTGCCCGTCCGGGCCATGCGGCATGACGGCCGCATCCTGCGGCAGCAGCCAGTTGCAGGCCGCCGCCGTGCCGGCATTGGCGCAACGTTTGTACGGGCGGCCTGCGCAGGCCTTGTCGGCGGCCAGCCACGTGCCGGCCTCGTTGCCCGGGTCGAGGGTGACGATGTCGCCGATCACCGGGTCGAAACCAAGCTCGCTGCCGCAGTTCAGGCACTGCGAATTGCGGAAGAACACCGGCCGGCCGCAGCGGCACTGGAACGTGCGGTGCAAGGCCGGTTCGAGATCGGCGATCGGGCGTTCGGCATCCATGTCCATCGACGGCAACCCAGCGGGAGAAGCCGGGATTGTCCCGCACCGGCGTCAGCGTCATGCGAAGCCCCGGCCCCGGCCGTCCAGCCCCGCCGTCATGGCAGGATCGCCCCGCCACGGCTCGTCCACGGGCCGTGGCGCATGCTTTTCATCACCACACATCGGGGCGGGCCATGAAGCGCGTGACGGGAATCGGCGGCATTTTCTTCAAGGCGGGCGATCCGGCGGCGCTGGCCGGCTGGTACCGCGAACACCTCGGGCTGGACGTGACCGACTGGAACGGCGCCCTCTTCCACTGGGGCGGCGACGGCAGCGAGCCGGGCATGACGATCTGGAGCCCGTTTGCGGCCGATACCGACTACATGGCCCCAAGCACGGCGCCATTCATGATCAATTTCCGCGTCGCCGACCTGGACGCCCTGCTCGCCGACCTCAAGGCCGAAGGCTGCAACGTGGTGGACAGCACGGAAACCTCCGGACACGGCAAGTTCGGCTGGGTGATCGACCCGGAGGGCAACAAGGTCGAGCTGTGGCAGCCGCCGGCCGCGACGTGATGCCACGCGCCGCGCCGCGTGGCCGCCAACCGGGGCTCAGACCAGTACCTGCAAACGCCAGGCGCGGTGGATGCGCGGGTTGCGTTCGAAATCCACGTCGATGGTGCGCGGGCTGATGTCCTCGCAGCGGGCAAACTCGGCCACGCCCTCCTCGTCGAGACGGAAGCGGCGGAAGTTGTTGGAGAAATACAGCACGCCGCCGGGCGCGAGCCGCGCCACCGCCGCGCGCAACAGGCGCAGGTGCTCGGCCTGCACGTCGAAGTCCTCGGCACGCTTGGAGTTGGAGAAGGTGGGCGGGTCGCAGAAGATCACGTCGTAGCGGCCGCGCTCGGCCTCCAGCCAGCGCAGCGCGTCGGCCTGCACCAGCCGGTGCGCCTGCCCGCCCAGCCCGTTCAGCGCGAGGTTGCGTGCGCACCATTCCAGATACGTGCCCGACAAGTCCACGCTGGTGGTCTGCGCGGCACCGGCCA
>DMID01000129.1:6929-7194 GCA_003449195.1 Lysobacteraceae bacterium
TGTAGCAGAACAGGTTGAGGAAACGCTTGCCGACGGCTTCGCCCGCCATCCGCGCGCGCAGCGGGCGATGGTCGAGGAACAGGCCGGTGTCGAGGTAGTCGAACAGGTTCACCTGCAGGCGCGCACCATGCTCGCGCACAACGATGAACTCCTCGCGCTGCGGGAAGCGGCCCTGATTCACATGGGCATATTTGCTGCCGCCCTTGCCGCGCATTCGCGCCTTGACCGCCACCCGCTCGGCCGGCACCGCGAACACCTCGCGCGC
>DMID01000023.1 GCA_003449195.1 Lysobacteraceae bacterium
CCCGCCCCGCCCCCCCCCCCGTCCGTCCCCGCCGCCCCGGCTCCACAGCCGGTTCCGCAGGCCGAGCCCGCCGCGCCTTCCGGCGCGCAAGAACCGTCGGCGCCCGCCCCGGCTGCACCGTCGGAAGGCGGCGGCAACGAGACCGGCGCGGCCGACAACGGCCAGCCGCGCGGCGAACAGCGTCCGCACCAGCAGAACGGCGACAATCGTTTCAACAACAACAACGGCGGCAACGGCAACAACAACCGCCGCGACCGTTTCCGCAACCGGCGCGAACGCAACCGCGAACGCTACGGCAACGACGGCCTGCCGCAGGAAAACGGCGGCAACGAGAACTACGTGCCGCGCCCGCAGCCGAACGTGCCCGAGGGCTTCCCGCAGTACACGCTGAGCGACCTCAAGCAGATGCCGGCCCAGCGCCTGCTGGAAATCGCCGACCAGCTCGGCATCCAGGAAGGCGTGGCGCGCGCGCGCAAGCAAGACGTGATCTTTGCCCTGCTCAAGGTGCTGACCCGGCACGGCGAGGGCGTGGTCGCCGACGGCGTGCTGGAGATGCTGCCGGACGGCTTCGGCTTCCTGCGCGCGGCCGAGGCCAGCTACCTGGCCGGCCCGGACGACACCTACATCTCGCCCAGCCAGATCCGCCGCTTCAACCTGCGCACCGGCGACTACCTGTCCGGCCGCATCCGCTGGCCGAAGGACGGCGAACGCTATTTCGCGCTCTCGACGATCGACACGATCAACGGCGAGCCGCTGGAAAAGAGCAAGAACAAGGTCCTGTTCGAGAACCTGACCCCGCTGTTCCCGCGCCGCCGCTTCACCCTGGAGCGCGGCAACGGCTCGTCGGAAGACATCACCGGCCGCATCCTCGATTTGATGGCCCCGCAGGGCAAGGGCCAGCGCGCACTGATCGTCTCCCCGCCCAAGGCCGGCAAGACGATGCTGATGCAGCAGGTGGCCACGGCCATCACCACCAACCACCCGGACGTGCACCTGATCGTGCTGCTGATCGACGAGCGCCCGGAAGAAGTGACCGAAATGCAGCGCACTGTGCGCGGCGAGGTCATCAGCTCCACCTTCGACGAACCGGCCGCGCGCCACGTGCAGGTGGCCGAGATGGTGATCGAACGGGCCAAGCGCCTGGTCGAGCACAAGAAGGACGTGGTGATCCTGCTGGACTCCATCACCCGTCTGGCCCGCGCGTACAACAACGTGGTGCCCAGCTCCGGCAAGGTGCTGACCGGCGGCGTGGATGCCAACGCGCTGCACCGCCCGAAGCGTTTCTTCGGTGCGGCCCGCAACGTCGAGGAAGGCGGCAGCCTGACCATCATCGCCACCGCGCTGATCGACACCGGCAGCAAGATGGACGAGGTGATCTACGAAGAGTTCAAGGGCACCGGCAACAGCGAAGTGCACCTGAACCGCCGCATCGCCGAGAAGCGCGTCTACCCGGCCATCGACATCAACCGTTCCGGCACCCGCCGCGAAGACCTACTGATCGAGCCGGAGCTGCTGCAGAAGATCTGGATCCTGCGCAAGCTGCTGCACCCGATGGACGAAATCGCCGCGATGGAGTTCATGCTCGACAAGATGAAGAACACCAAGTCCAACGACGAGTTCTTCGGCTCGATGAAGCGGTAATCCATCGGAAAACGCTTGAAAAACAGGGCCTTCGGACAACCGGAGGCCCTGTTCGTATCGGGATAGTGATGAGCCGGGATTGGCGGTCTGACCACCGGGTTTGACCACCAACCTTGACCACCAGACAGCTCAAGAACCCCTTGACCGCGAGGACAGGGGATTGAGCAAGAGACATTACCTACAGCAGCTAGGCCAGTCTTGGTACATCCGTATCAAGGTACCTGCCGCGCTACGCGGCAGGGTCGGGAACACACACATCCGACGTGCCCTGCATACCCGCGACCTTGACGAAGCGAACCGCCGGAAGTGGCTGGCCCTCGCCCAAGTACGCGCTTATCTCGATTCGCTTGAGAGCGGGACACCCGCCTCTCTCTCCCTTCATATGCCGAGCGGGATACGTGGAGTGCCCGCCCCAGTTCCACAGACGGCGGCACACTTCGACCTGAGGCCGACTACGGGCCTAGATGCGCTGTCCGAGGACTGGGCCATGACCAGTCCCGTCAAGACCGTCCAGTTCCAGCGCAGGCAGACCTACAAGGAACTGCGCAGCTATCTTGGCGGAGACCTCGACCCAAACAGTGCCACAGCCGCTCTGGCCGCCGCCTACGTGGACGAGCGGCTACTCAAGTCCCCTGATAGCCCAAGTACCCGGAGGCGGAAGCTGAGTGCTCTAGGCGCGTTCTGGGAATGGATGGCTTTACGCTGCTACACGCCCAAGGGAATGAATCCTTGGAAGGGCTTTCGTCTAGGCAAGAACGAAAGTGAACGGACCAAGCCCAAGAAGCGCCCATACACCATGCCTGAACTGGTTGCTCTGTTTTCAGGCAACCCGACCTATCCGGCACTACGAGAAGTCATGGTACTCGGCCTCTACACGGGTGCCCGCATCGACGAAATCTGTTCGCTGGCCCAAGGCGACATCCGCTTTGAAGGCGGTATTGCATACATGCAAATCGTCAAGAGCAAGACGAATGCAGGTGCCCGCACACTTGCTATAGCGCACCCTATCCCGCTTGCAGTCCTGAAGAAGCGACACAGGAGAAAAGGCCCCGCCACTGCGCAGCTCTTCCACGAACTGAAGGGCGGCGGCTACGACAAGAAGCTCTCATGGCATGTCGGGCAAGCCTTCCGCTATCACCGGAATGGACGCGGCCTTACCGGCGCAACCGACTTCCACTCCCGACGTCCCCCCGCTTTCAGT
>DMID01000261.1:0-662 GCA_003449195.1 Lysobacteraceae bacterium
GGCATGCCGGACGTGGCGGTGTCGTGCCGGCCGGCCGTGTTTCCGGCATCCGTCGGCACGTCATGCACCCTGGCTTGCGGGTGCGCGTGCTGGATGGCGTGTGCGTTCATGGACGGCCGGCCTGAGTTTTGCCGGCGGCGGGCCTGGCCGGTGCGTGCTTGTCGTCGATGTTGACGGTGGCGGTGCGGCCGGCGATCAGGCGCACGCCGGCGGGGATCCTGTCGATGACGATCCGCACCGGGATGCGCTGGGCCAGACGCACCCAGTCGAAGGCAGGGGTGACGTTGGGCAGCAGGCTTGCGCCATTGCTGCGGTAGCGGTCCTCGATGCCGGCGGCAATGCTGCCGACGTGGCCGCTCAGCGGGCGGTCCTCGCCCATCAGGTGGATGTCCACGTGCTGGCCGGGGTGCACGTGGCGCAGGCGGGTTTCCTCGAAATAGCCGTCCACGCGGTACGAGCCGGCATCGAGCACGGCGGTGACCGGCTTGCCGGCACTGACGTAATCGCCGATGCGCACGGTGCGGTCGGTTAGCGTGCCATCGGCCGGGCTCGACACCACGGTGCGGTCGAGGTTGAGTCTGGCCAGGTCGACGGCGGCTTGCGCGGTCTGCACGGCCGAGCGCGCGGCCTGCGCGGCGGATTCGGCGGCCTCGAGCTTGGCG
>DMID01000261.1:671-9407 GCA_003449195.1 Lysobacteraceae bacterium
GGCCCCCCAGCCAGACGTTGTCACCGATGACGATCGGGCTGGCGGCCTCGAGCTTGGCGCGGCGCACTTCGGCATCCTCGGCGGCCACGAGCTCCTTCAGGCTGCGGTCGCGGGCAATCTCGCGGCGCAGCTGCGCCACCGAGGTCTCGGCCTGCACCACGGCTGCGCGGCGTTCGGCCAGTGCCGCCTGCGCCTGTTCGAGCGCGATCCTGTAACGGGCCTGGTCGATCACGAACAAGGGCTGGCCGCGCTTGACCTGCTGGTTGTCGCGGGCCTTCACCTCGGTGACCAAGCCGGACACGTCCGGCGATACCTGCACCACGTCGGCATTGACGTGGGCATCGCGGGTCCACGGCTCGTCCATGTAGTAGTGCCACAGGTGGCTGAGCACCAGCGCGGCGGCAATCACCGCCAGCGTGGTCAGGGTGATCGGCAAGGCGTGACGGGCGAGGCGGTTCATGCGCGCAGCTCCTGCATTGCGGTGAACAGGCCGCCGAGCAGCAACACGTACACGGCCAGGTTGAACAGCGGCGGGTGCCACACGTGGCGGTATGCCCCCAGCCGCGACAGCACCAGCTGCACGCCGCTCATCAGCAGGTAGGCCAGCAGCATCAGCAGCAGCAGGGTGGGGATGAATACCCCGTAGAGGTTGAATTCTCCGTACATGGCGGTCGGTTCTTGTTTTCGTGGTGATCGGGAGTTCCCGCCCGCGCCGGAGACGAGGAGAGACGGCGCGGGCGGGGCTCGGGAAAGCGTTGCGCGGCGGCGGCATGGCAGGCCGTCGCCGCGCGGGATGATGCGCAAGCGGGGTTCAGGGCAGCCGGGTCGAGGCCTCCGCAAGTACCCGGTAGAACTTCAGCACGCCCTCGATGTCCTGCACGGACAGCTCGCCCAGCAGCTGTGCCCTCAACGCGTTCAGCGCCTGCTCCAGCTCGACGAAGGTCGTCTGCCCCCTGTCGGTCAGCCACAGCAGGTTGGCGCGGCGGTCGTTGACATCGCATTCGCGGCGCACCAGGCCGCTGCTGCACAGCTTGTCCAGCAACCGCACCAGCGAGGGGCCTTCCATGCCCAGTTGCTGGGCCAGCGTGACCTGGCGGATGCCGCCGCCGGAGCGGCCGATCACCAGCAGCGTGCCCACGCAGGAAGGCGTGATGCCGTGGTTGCCGACATGGCCATCGGCCAGCCGCTGCCATTGGCGCAAGGCCGGGCCCAGACCGGCGGTCAGGCGGATCAGTTTGGCGGATTTGTCTTCCATAATTGCTTAGGATACTACTGATTAGGTATCTATGAAATTACCCGCAGCCGAACGGGTACCATGCGGGGCCCTCCCCGGGCTGCCGTACCGATGAGCCAGCACGATCCGTCCAAGTCCCCCGTCAGCCAGGCGCAAGCCGAGGAAGCCGTGCGCACCCTGCTGCGCTGGGCCGGCGAAGACCCCAGCCGCGAGGGCCTGCTCGACACCCCCCGGCGCGTGGCCGAGGCCTACGGCGACTGGTTCAGCGGCTACCGCGAGGATCCGCGCGAGTACCTGGAGCGCACCTTCGAGGAAGTGGCCGGCTACGACGAGATGATCGTGCTGCGCGACATCGAGTACGAAAGCCACTGCGAGCACCACATGGCGCCGATCATCGGCAAGGTCCACGTCGGCTACGTACCGGACGGCAAGGTGGTGGGCATCAGCAAGCTCGCCCGCGTGGTGGAAGCTTACGCGCGCCGTTTCCAGGTGCAGGAAAAGATGACCGCGCAGATTGCCGCGTGCATCCAGGAAGTGCTGGCCCCGCTCGGCGTGGGCGTGGTGGTGGAAGGCGCGCACGAGTGCATGACCACCCGCGGCATCCACAAGCGCGGCGTCAGCATGATCACCTCCAAGATGCTCGGCAGCTTCCACGACGACGCCCGCACCCGCGCCGAGTTCCTGCGTTTCATCGAAACCGGCAGCCACCGCCGCTGAGCGGCCTCAGGGTTTCCGAGCCGATGTCCGACGCAGCCCTGCCGCCGTTGCCCGAACTTGTCCCGGGCCGCTATCGCCACTACAAGGGCGGCGAGTACGAGGCGGTGGCCGTCGTGCGCCACAGCGAAACCCTGGAGCCGCTGGTGCTGTACCGCGCGCTGTACGGCGAGCGTGGCCTGTGGGTGCGGCCCTACCCGATGTTCGTCGAAACCGTGGTGGTGGACGGCCAACGCGTGCCGCGCTTCGCGCAACTGGCGCCGGCCCGGGAGTGAGCCTTGTCAGGCCGCGCCAGGGAGTGGCGTCGGCTTGAATGGATTGTCAGGGATCACCGAATGAACTCTGCGACTACTGCCGGCGACAGCAGTCGCTTGATGATCCAGCCGAACAGGACCGAAAAGCCAGCCGCAAAAAAAACGCTGGCCACAGCGATGGCAATGAAGAAAGGCGCCATGTCGGGCCCGCCGTCACCCACCGCCGCAGAGAACTGCTCTCGCATGGATGAGAACATTGAGAACTGGAGGGTCAGACTTCCAACCTGCCAAAGAATTGCGAGCGAAAGTAGACCGATGAGGCACAGGCGAGCCCAATTGTGGCGCTTAAGTAGGCCGATGGAACTCGCCAACATGAAGGCCGAGACCAGCAGGAAAGCGAAAAAGAACCATTGGTAGTGAGTTGCCATGAAGGCGGCGAAGGGTGGTGCATCAAGCTGTTGTGCTTGCATGGCTCGCGAAATTTCGGGACTGCGGAAAACGGCTTGGATCATGATGTTCTGGAGAATGGATATCACAGTGCCAAAGCCCGAAAGGGCAATGAAGATCCAAGCGACGACGGTGACAAATGTGGATTGCTTTCGATCTTCCGACACAACATTTCCTCTGATAGTGTGTGTAGTAAAACTTAACGCCTGAACCAAGCCGAGCCGCGAATCGACTTCGAATTGAATGAATTGTTAGGCACTCTGACCGAAATGGCGGAAGACGTGCCCGTTTACTCAGCTGGCTAACAAAGATCCGGAAAGCCAAAGAATGCCGATTAAGGACATGATCGAGCCCGTGACCCACAACTTTGCGCCATTTGGATTGAGGTATTTTGATGCTTGCCACACGGGGCCGGCAAACCAGAAGCGTTGGCCGGGATGTCTAAACCAGATCCAGCTGACGACCGACATGGCAACGCCAAGAAGGATTAAGAATAAGGAAGGATGCATTTAACTCTCCCCATGAGTGCCTAACGCCTGAGTTAAGCCGCGCCGCGAAGCGGCGTCGGCTTGAACGAATTGTTAGACGTCAGTTCGGTGCTCACCACTAGACAATGCGCCGCTTCGAGTTGGTCATATAACGGGCTTCTGATAGGGGTGACTTGTAATAGTCTTCATCTAGGAAGCGCAGCAGTGCCATTAGCTCTGCACGCTGCGTTGGAACAACCAGTACGGGATCCGCAGTTCCGGGAGACTGCTCGGTCAAAAGCGAGATCCCAAACTCGCGCGCAACGGTGACAAGCTCAGTTGTCGGCACAACGTTGAGGATGTCCGACGCTGCAACGAGGGCAACTTTGCGACGAATCCAAGTGTCAGCAGCAGCCTTGAGTGCGTCTCCATCGACCTTCAGTGCAGTATTAGCCGCAAATGCTTCGATGTCTGTGTCTGTGGCTTCAACATAGTACTGCGATACGTTGTCGAAGACCTGACGCATTACATGGAAGCTCCTAAACCTAAGCTCGCCGCCACGAATGACTGCAGCTAAGCGGCAATCAAGCGTTATGCCAGGGCCTTCAATTTTCCTGAAGACGTCGGCGCTATGGAATATCGATATGCCGCGGCCGGACAGCACCTGCCGCTTGTCAAAGCGTTGGACAAGGATGCGTGTGTCACCGTCATGCGTGTACCCAGTGAAGAGGGCTTTGATCCGGGCCAGCACCTCGCTAGAGGCCGGGATGCTCTCGGGCTGCAACGGCTGACTCAGTGCGTCAGACATCCGCGTAGCGCCTTGAAAATCAGTGATTGCGAGGCACTCGAAGTCTTCTGGCTTGTATTTTCCGTCGAAAGGGACAGACGCGCTATAAGCCGCGTCAAACTCCTCCTCCTGATTCTTGAACATCGCAATTACTTCTGTCTGCACTGGCGCTGAAAGAGGGACACGCCACACATCATTCTCTGTGAGAGCGAACAGGTTCAAGGCTTTACCTCAAGCAGCATGTTATGAGAGAGGAGCTTGACACTTGTGGGCCCCCCGACCGAATGTAGCTTTCGCTTGCTAATAAGTCCATACACAATCCCCCCTTCTGCTTCGGCTTTGTAGAAATGATAAAGGCGGAGGCGCAAAAGAGGGTGCACAGGTAAGGCCGAGCTCATCCAAAGCGCAACGAGAATAAACCCGCAAAAAAGGAGTATATGGTTAACCGAAAATGCAGAAATCTTTGAGGCAAATGGCGCAATATAGCTAATCAAGAATGCGAATATTAGATGGTCGTTAGACTCTATTTTTTTAAATCGAACGGTGAAAGACTCCAGCTCCTGTCCTACCCAGATTAATATAAGGGGGCCTAACGCAGTAGCGGATAGCCCAATGGCGGCCAAGCTAATAGTTTCGGTCGAAATGCCTGCGTCAATCGCCTTCACGATCGCTGTTGAAATCAGTATTGGCGCGAACGCAGACGCGTAGAGCGACACGCGAAGCCAGTTTCTCACGATCTTTTCCTTTGTTTCGGGATGCGATCTTGCTTCGACGTCATCTCGTGAGATGAGATCACGAGATGATTGGTCTGATGTCTAACGTAGAGCTAACCGGCGCTGCGCGGCTTTATCGCGCAGCGTCCAGCGACCGAAGGGAGCGAGGTTGAGCGCCATGTTAGAAACTCGGCTGCGGGTTTGGCCATGGATTAACGGCGAACTGAGTTTGCATTTCGTAAAGACGCTGATTTTTTACCTGCTCACCTATTGCATAGAAAAAGTTGTGATCCCCGGATGCATGACGCATAGCTTGAACTGCTTGATCAAAATTCGCCGCTTTATAGAAGAGATGGTTGTAGAAAGACATATACGCGACGGTTACGTCTGATTGGAACACCGCCCCCGTATTGCCGATGAGAATATTGAACGCACTATCAAAAGCATTTGCCATGTTGGTAGCGTTGAACCCGTTGCATGACGCCATGCATACATAGGGGTCATGGCCTTTGGCATAGTTGTGGGCTAATAAAAGGCTGCGTAACTCCGGCCAACCAAAGAACGAACCGTCTGTTAAGCCGACACCAGGTTGTGATCCGTGCATGCAGAGATGAACAAACGGAATTGCATTTGTGTTTGCATCGGGCTGCATTTGGCGGACGGCATCAGGAAGACGGTTGTTTAGAGCGGCCTGGAAATTTGCATTACATGTTGCAAGGGTATAGAAGCAAGGAATTCTGATAGCCCTGAGAGCATCTCGCAACGCCATCCCGATGCTGTAACCATCGTACAAATCGTTGTGATTCGGGGAGTCCACAAGAAATACAAATGGCCGATTGACAATCTGATTCATTGGATACATACGGCTCCTTGGTTTCTAACGCCTGAACTAAGCCGCGCCGCGAAGCGGCGTCGGCTTGAGTGAATGGTTATGCGGCAACGTAACAGAAAGCGCGGTGCAGGGCGGCGCGGGAACAACCCGAACAAGCCTCACCGAAGCCGCAGCGCCTGGGTCACGCCGGCCCGGCCGCGTCCCACACGCCGAACGGAGCGACTGCCCGAGCTTTCCGATGGCCATGCACTCTCCTTGTGTCCGAAGCCGAACCGCGACAGCCCACCCCGGCGTGCCGCCGCAAACCTGCCGAAGCAACGCCCTGAAACGGAAAGGTGCGGCACGATGCCGGTATGCCGTGACGCCAAATGAAACAAAAGCCCCACTGCCGCATAACGCCTGAATTAAGCCGACGGGCGAAGCCCGTTCGGCTTGAATGAATTGTTAGGCCTTTGTGCGCAAAAGCTTGAAGGCCTTATTGGCGAGTGACTTGTAGTGCTTGTCATCACCCTTTGTCACGTGTATCTGGTGAACTGTGAAACCTTTCCTGTTGAGGATGCTCTCTACTAGCGCAAGCTTAGATGCCCCCTCCAAAGCCGGGCGAGCAGCAAGAACGAGGAGATCAAGGTGCGCGTATGCCTCGATTCGCTCTTTTGCGTCTCGCCCAGACTCCTCAAAGCTCTGTGAAAGTACACAGCCATCTTTTCCGTCTAACGTAAACAGGCGCGCCTTGTATGAGATGCCAAGCAAAGGTTTGAGGAAACCATTGATGGTACGGCTTTTGCCGGAAAAGTGGCTTCCAACGAAAATGACTGCAAGCTTCATTATCTCTCCAAAGGCCTAACTACCAGTAGACCCCTAGTCGGGGCATAGCCGCAGTCTCGGTCAGTGTCAACGCTGCGTCAACGGGGAGATTCCCGACCCGGATCAGCGGGTTGCATGAGTATCGCCTCGGCATGATGCCGTCGAGCATGGGAAAAAGACGGCATGCAGGTGGTGATATGTCTTATGACGGCGAGCAGGCCGTGTTATCCGGAGGCATTGCGCGGGGCTCTTCGCCGCGCTTGCTGGATCAGGTCCGGGCGCGGATGCGCCTGCGGCATTACAGTTTGCGGACCGAGCAGGCGTATCTGTACTGGATCCGCCGGTATATCCGCTCGAATCTTCCGCATCACCCGCGTGAACTTGACGGGGCGGCGGTTGAGGCGTTCCTCACGCGTCTGGCCGTGCGCGACCACGTGGCGGCGAGTACCCAGAACCAGGCCTTGTCGGCGCTGTTGTTCCTGTACCGGGAGGTATTGGGTGTCGAACTGGCATGGATGGAGAGCGTGGTGCGGGCCAAGCGGCCGCAGCGTCTGCCTGTGGTGCTGTCGCGGCAGCAGGTAACGGACTTGCTGGCGCGCCTGTCCGGCCGCGAAGCGCTGATGGCGGGCCTGCTCTACGGCAGCGGTTTGCGCCTGATGGAATGCCTGCGGCTGCGGCTGCGGGTGAAGGACGTGGACGTGCAACGCTCGGAACTCACGGTGCGCTCGGGCAAGGGCAACAAGGACCGGATGACGGTCTTGCCCGAAGCCTTGAAGGCCGGCTTGTTGCGACAGATCGCCGACGTGCGGGTGCTGCACGACAGCGATCTGGCGGCCGGTTTCGGGCGTGTGCATCTGCCGCATGCGCTGGCGCGCAAATATCCGAATGCCGCGGCCGAAATGGGTTGGCAGTACGTGTTTCCCGCCACGCGCACCTCGGTCGATCCGCTGGACGGCATCCGCAAGCGCCACCATCTGGACGAAAAAGTGTTGCAGGCAGCCGTGCGCCGGGCCGCACAGGCCATCGGCATCGACAAACCGGTCACGCCGCACACGTTGCGACATTGCTTTGCCACGCATCTGCTCGAGGCCGGCGCGGACATCCGCACCGTGCAGGAGCTTCTCGGCCACAAGGATGTGGCCACCACGCAGATCTATACCCATGTACTCAATCGCGGTGCGCGCGGCGTGCTCAGCCCGCTGGACCGCTGAATGCGCCGTGTGCGGCCGGCCTGTCCCCGACGCTGGCCCGTTCGGCCCTTCAGCCCGTGGCGGGCGGCGGGCCCGCCGTGCCATCGGCCCGGTGCGGCGTGGTCAGGTATTCGGTGCTCTGCATCTCGATCAGGCGCGAGGCGGTACGCTCGAATGCGCCCTGCAGGCGCTGGCCCGAATACAGCAGCGGCGGCGGGTCCTGCGCGGTCACCACCAGGTGCACGTGCTGGTCGTAGACCTCGTCGATCAGGTTGACGAAGCGGCGCGCGGCGTCCTCGTTCATCCGGTCGAAGTGCGGCACGCCGCCCACCAGCAAGGTGTGGAAGCGCTTGGCCAGCTCGATGTAGTCGCTCGGCCCGCGCGGGCCTTCGCACACGCCGGCGAAATCGAACCACGCGATGCCTTCGCCCATGGCCCGGTACGGGATCGGGCGCGATTCGATCTCGATGTTGCCCGCCTGCGCCGTCGCGCCGCCGGTGAGTTCGCCCCATCGCCCTGCCAGCCACGCATCGTCCTGCCCGTCCAGCGGTGCGCGGTACACCGGCGAGCGGGTCAGCGCGCGCATGCGGTAGTCCTCGGTGCCTTCGGCGTAGAGCACGTGGCAGTGCGCCTGCAGCAGGGTGATGGCCGGGAGGAAACTCTCGCGCTGCAGGCCGTGCAGATAGAGGTTTTCCGGCGCGGTGTTGGAGGTGGTGACCAGGGTGACGCCTTCGGCGAACAGACGCTCCAGCAGGCGCGCCAGCAGCATCGCGTCGCCGATGTCGGTGACGAAGAACTCGTCCAGCACCAGTACGCGCAGCTTGTCGCGCCATTCGCGCGCAATCTTCGCCAGCGGGTCGCTCTGCCCTGCGTGCCCGCGCAAGCGCTCGTTGATCTCGCGCATGAAGCGGTGGAAATGCGTGCGCTGCTTCTGCGCGATGGGCAGGTGCTCGTAGAACAGGTCCACGAGGAAGGTCTTGCCGCGGCCGACGCCGCCCCAGAAGTACAGGCCGGGCACCGGGTCGGGCTTTTTCCACATGGCCGAAAAGCGGTCCAGCCAGCCGTCCTGCGCCGAATCGAGCAGGGCCGCGTGAATGCGGTCCAGTTCGGCCAGCGCGGCATGCTGGGCCGGATCGTCGCGCCACTGCCCGGCAGCGACGCCGGCCGCATAGGCCTGCGAAGGAGAAAGCATGTTGTCCGCGCTCATGACGCGCGGTCCTCAGTGTTGCCGCAGGCTCCGGCATGGCGACGTGACGGACGCGCGCGCAGGCTGGCGTGCGCAGGCCATGCCGCG
>DMID01000262.1 GCA_003449195.1 Lysobacteraceae bacterium
GAATCAACGAGGATGCTTCAGGATGTCCATGCAAGCCACGGCATGGCGATGCGCCTGCGCCGCACCGTGCATGTGCGACGCCCCCGCAAACCGGCACGTCGTTCACGGCGCCCGATGCCCGGGTCAGCCATGTCACCGCTTCCAGATCGCACCGAAGGCCGCCGCATGCATTGCATGCCGGATTCCGGCATCGCGGCCGCGATGCAGGCCGGTCATGCAGACCATCCGCCGCAGCGTCACCAATCCGTGCGCTGCGGCAGCAGCCCGCGCAGTTCGGCGTCGGTGAGGTTGCGCCACTGCCCGGGCTTGAGCGCGCCCAGCTTGATGTTGTCGATGCGCACGCGCCGCAGTTGGGTGACGCGGTAGCCGAAGGCCGCGCTCATCAGGCGGATCTGCCGGTTGAGACCCTGTTCCAGCACGATGCGGAAGCCGAACTTGGCGATCTTCGCCGTGCGGCACGGCAGCGTGATCTGGTCGTGGATGCGCACACCGCGCGCCATGCCGCGCAAAAACTCGTCGGTGACCGGCTTGTTCACCGCCACCAGGTATTCCTTCTGGTGGCGGTTCTCCGCGCGCAGCACTTCGTTGACGATGTCGCCGTTGCTGGTCATCAGGATCAGGCCTTCGGAATCCTTGTCCAGCCGGCCGATGGGAAAGATGTGCTGCTGGTGGCCGACGAAGTCCACGATGTTGCCCTTCACCGCGCTCTCGGTGGTGCAGGTCACGCCCACCGGCTTGTTCAGCGCGATGTAGGCATGCCGGCGCGCGCCGGGCTTGGCCGCCACACGCATGCGCAGCGGCTGGCCGTCCACGCGCACCTCGTCGTCCTCGCCCACCACGGCAGCGACGCCGGCCACGCTGCCGTTGACGGTGACGCGGCGGGAAGAGATCAGGCGGTCGGCCTCGCGCCGCGAGCAGTAGCCCGTCTCGGCGATGTGCTTGTTCAGTCGGGTGGTCGTCATCGCGGAATTATCCGCGATCCGTCCGTCAGGCACCCATCGGTGCACGGATAAAAGAGAGCAAGGTGATGTCCATCGGAAAGTCAACCTGACCCCGTTTCCTTAGTTCTTTGCGCCCAATCTGTGTCCATCAATGAGGCGTTGGAGCTGTCTCACAAATACCTGCGTGTCAAGGAAGTAGTTTGGATAGGCCTTCCGGAGCGACTCGACAGGACCTGCCGAAACGAGCACAGCTTCAATCGGTTCGCCAGCCTTCGTTCTAGCTTCGATTGCTGCGTAGGCTACGTTTGCCTCCTCCAACCTTGCTACAGGGAATGGTCTGATCGTCACTGTGCGCTTGGTCGAGTCGAGCGTAATCAGGTGATAGCCACCTTGACCGCGTTCTGTGGTGATTCTATCCGCCGCGATTGCGAAGCCGCTGAGCTTCTCAAGCACATGCAAGCGCCTCTCCGATTCGAACAGTCGCTGATGAATCTGCTGCGCAGAACAGCTCTCAAAACCCGGGACTGGAGTCGTTTTCTCTAGGTCCGCCAATGCGGCGCCCGCAATTGAAAAGAACTCACGCCATTGATCTTCGCCCTGGCCAGACTTCAGCGCTTGGCCGAGAAAAGTGCCCATTGTTTCGACTGCGGTTGCCCAAGCGTGTTGCATTCGAGTACGAATCTGCAGTTCCAAGGAGAGCCCATCGTAGTCTGGAACATTCGGGTTTGCATACTTGTAGATCAGGTGAATGCCGCGATATCCATCGGCCTTTGGCTCGGTGAGGTAATCCTTTGAGGAGACAAGCTCATGCAGAAACTTTGAATCCCTGTATGACTTTTCAAGCTTTCGTACGCGTGGGACGGACGACACAACCGCTCGAAGCCCGCCTATGTCTTGCATTCGGGCAAGCTTCATTCCCTCGAAGCGTTTGAGCTTCAAGACAATGGAAGGGGTTCGCTTAAGCCGCTGCGCCACAATGGCCTTTTCGTCAATTCCTTTCAATTTGGCTCGCAGCGTAGCTTGAAAGGTATTGATCGGATATCCATGCGCAGCTCGGAAGTTCGTAAGAACCTCGTCGGCAAAGTTTCGTTCGCTGACAGAAGCAGAGTCGGATATTAGGATCTCTCCCGCTCTATTGATCTGCTTCTTCGAGTGCTTCGGCTTTACAAAAGACACGGAACCTCCCCAAAAAAGCTAACGCCTGAGTTAAGCGGCGGCGAAGCCGTCCGCCTTGAACGAATTGTTAGGCCGTAACCAGGTTGCGAAGGTGAGTAAGAACAAGCTCTGCCTCCGCAAGGGACTGGTTCTCAGCCTGAAGAATGTCATAAAAGTTACCGCCGTCTTGGATGGCGGCATAAAGATGTACGGTGTTGCGGCCGTCATGCAAATTTTGAAGTTGTGGCCAGATTGCCGCAACATCTGGATGAGGCCTCTCATCCGGCAATTGCCAAGCCCCCAAAACTCTGCCAAAGGTGCGTCGATGTGCGGCCGCCGGCAAGCCGTAGTAACGCGCCTCCGCATGTGCGCGAAGAGCCGCCTCTGCGATTGAAGCGCAAAGCAGCCTAGCTGTTTTTAGGGCGCCTGCACGGACAGAGAGCCCTATTGGAATAGCGTCGCCCCCCTCAATCGCTTGGTGTCGAAGGCCGTTGATTAGATAGTGATGGAAGGCAAGGTACTGCGCCTCAACGGCAATAACGTTACGCGCTTGAGCGTCTGGAATATTTCGCCACTCCTGCCTTAGCGCGTGCACCGACGGCGTGTCGTACTCGTCAGGATTGAGAGAAAACCTTCTGGGCATGCAGGGGTGTGTCCTTACGGCCTAACGCCTGAACTAAGCCGCGCCGCGAAGCGGCGTCGGCTTGAGTGAATGGTTATGCGGCAACGTAACAGAAAGCGCGGTTCAGGGCGGCGCGGAAACAACCGGAACAAACCTCACCGAAACCGAAGCGCCTGGGTCGTGCCGGCCCGGCCGCGTCCCACACGCCGAACGGAGCGACTGCCCGAGCTTTCCGATGGCCATGCACTCTCCCTGTGTCCGAAGCCGAACCGCGACACCGTACCCCGGCGTGCTGCCGTAAACCTGCCGAATGCAACACCCTGAAACTGAAGGGTGCGGCACGATGACGGTACCCCGTGACGCCGAACGAAACAAAACCCCTACTGCCGCATAACCATCAATAGCCCCCAACTCGGGGCGTAGCCGAAGTCTCTGGCAACCTGAACGCCGTGTCAATTCGCTGGAATTGCAGGGAAATCAATGCCCTCGATGACGGCATCGCCTCGCCGTCATCGCGTCTTGCAGCAATATCCGACCTGCATGCCGCGATATTGGATGGGCCGGCAGGCAAGCCGTGTCATCCGTTGCCGAGACAGGGCTTTGGGAAATGCTTTTTGCATGCCCAATCCAGGTGACGGCACGGTGCGGCCCGTATTTCATGCCCCATCGCTTTTCGCACCCCGCAACGCCGGAAACGCGCGCTGCACGCAGTCCTGCCGTTCGCAGACCTTGCAGCCGGGGCCGATGGGGGTGACGCGGCCGGGGTTGTGCAGGTCCAGGCCCTGGGCGTAGATCAGGCGGTCGGCCAGGTGCAGGTCGCAGCCGAGGCTGACGGCAAAGGTCTTGCGGGGCTGGCCGTAGCCCACCGGGCCGCTGCTCACTTGGCGGGCAATCCAGAAGTGGCGGCGCCCGTCGGGCATGCGCGCCACCTGGGTGAGCACGCGGCCAGGCTGGTTGAAGGCTTCGTACACGATCCACAGCGGGCACGAGCCGCCGACGTGGGAGAAGTGGAAATCCGTGGCCGAATGGCGCTTGGACACGTTGCCGGCGCGGTCCACGCGGACGAAGAAGAACGGCAGGCCCGGCATGCCGCGCCGGTGCAGGGTGGACAGGCGGTGGCACACGGCCTCGAAGCCGACGCCGAAACGCTGGGCCAGCCACTCGATGTCGTAGCGACTGGATTCGGCGCTGTGCAGGAACTCGCCATACGGCATCACCAGCGCGCCAGCGTAGTAGTTGGACAGGCCGATGCGCGCTTGGGCGATGCGCTCGGCATCGTCGAAGCCGGCCTCGGCAATCAGGCGGTCGATCAGCGCGCCCTGCTCCAGCAGCGCCAATTGCGCGGCCATCTGGAAGGCCTGCTGGCCGGGCTTGAGGTAATCGGGCAGGCGCAGCACGCGCACGCCGGCGTCGAAACCGCGCTTGCCCTGCGGACCGTTCAGCAGGTCGCCGGGCACCACCTCCACCAGCACGCC
>DMID01000010.1:0-288 GCA_003449195.1 Lysobacteraceae bacterium
CCGGCTGCGGCCCCGGCGCCGGCCGCCAAGAGCGCGGTCGATGTCCTGCCGCCGGGCGCGCGCTTCACCGCCGTCACCCAGGGAATCAACCCGGCCGAGGTTGCCGGTACCGGCCGCCACGGCGCCGTCACCAAGGAAGATCTGATCAACTACGCCGCCGGCCGTACCCCGGGCGTGAGCGGCGGTGCGCGTCCGGAAGAGCGCGTGCCGATGACCCGCATCCGCAAGCGCATCGCCGAGCGCCTGATGGAGTCCAAGAACTCCATCGCCATGCTGACCACCTTCAAC
>DMID01000010.1:316-4139 GCA_003449195.1 Lysobacteraceae bacterium
CCCACGGCATCAAGCTGGGCTTCATGAGCTTCTTCGTGAAGGCCGCCGCCAACGCGCTGCAGCGCTTCCCGCTGGTCAACGCCTCGATCGACGGCGACGACGTGGTCTACCACGGCTATGCCGACATCTCCATCGCCGTGTCCACCGACAAGGGCCTGGTGACCCCGGTGCTGCGCAACGTCGAGCGCCAGTCCTTCGCCGACATCGAGAAGGGCATCGCCGACTACGCGCAGAAGGCCCGCGCCGGCAAGCTGAGCCTGGAGGAGCTGCAGGGCGGCACCTTCACCATCACCAACGGCGGCACCTTCGGCTCGCTGATGAGCACGCCGATCGTCAACCCGCCGCAGAGCGCCATCCTCGGCATGCACGCCATCAAGGAGCGCGTGATCGCCGAGAACGGCCAGGTGGTGGTCGCGCCGATGATGTACGTGGCCCTGTCCTACGACCACCGCATCATCGACGGCAAGGATTCGGTGCAGTTCCTGGTGGACATCAAGAACCAGCTGGAGAACCCGGACCGCATGCTGTTCGGCCTGTAATCCCGGCCCTTCCGGAAGCGGGAGCCTTCGCCGGCTTCCGCTTCCGCGCATCCGGCAACTCCCGTCGTCCCCGCGCGGGACGCGACCACCCCGAGGTCTGAAATGAGCGAACAATTCGACGTCGTCGTCATCGGTGCCGGCCCGGCCGGCTATCACGCGGCGATCCGCGCCGCCCAGCTGGGCATGAAGGTTGCCTGCGTCGACGCGGCGCTGGGCAAGGACGGCAAGCCGGCCCTGGGCGGCACCTGCCTGCGCGTGGGCTGCATCCCGTCCAAAGCGCTGCTGGACTCCTCGCACCAGTACTACAACATGCAGCACCTGTTCGGCGAGCACGGCATCAGCTTCAAGGACGCCAAGATGGACGTCCCGGCGATGATCGCCCGCAAGGACAAGATCGTGAAGCAGTTCACCGGCGGCATCGCCATGCTGTTCAAGGGCAACAAGGTCGCCACCTACTACGGCGCCGCGCAGCTGCAGCCGGGCAACGTGGTCAAGGTGGCCCAGCACGAGGGCGGCGAGGTCGAGCTGAAGGGCACCAACGTGATCCTGGCCGCCGGCTCGGATTCGATCGAGCTGCCGTTCGCCAAGTTCGACAACGAGTACATCGTCGACAACGTCGGCGCGCTGGACTTCACCGACGTGCCGGCCCGCCTGGCGGTGATCGGCGCCGGCGTGATCGGCCTCGAACTGGGCAGCGTGTGGCGCCGCCTCGGTGCGGAAGTCACCATCCTCGAAGGCCTGCCGGACTTCCTGCCGGCCGCCGACGCCGAGGTTTCCAAAACCGCCGCCAAGGAGTTCAAGAAGCAGGGGCTGGACATCCGCCTCGGCGCCAAGGTGTCCAAGACCGAGATCGTCGGCAAGGGCAAGAAGAAGGAAGTGGTCGTCACCTACACCGACGCCGAAGGCGAGAAGACCCTGACCGTCGACCGCCTGCTGGTGGCCGTTGGCCGCCGCGCCGCCACCAAGGGCCTGCTGGCCGCAGGCACCGGCGTGCAGCTCAACGAGCGCGGCCAGATCGTGGTGGACGAGCACTGCCACACCGGCGTGGACGGCGTGTGGGCCATCGGCGACTGCGTGCGCGGCCCGATGCTGGCGCACAAGGGCTTCGAGGAAGGCATCGCGGTGGCCGAACTGATCGCCGGGCTGCCTGGCCATGTCAACTTCGACACCATTCCGTACGTGATCTACACCGAGCCGGAAATCGCCTGGGTCGGCAAGACCGAGCAGCAGCTCAAGGCCGAAGGCGTGGCCTACAAGACCGGCAGCTTCCCGTTTGCCGCGGTCGGCCGCGCCGTTGCCATGGCCGAGCCCACCGGCTTCGTCAAGGTGATCGCCGATGCCGAGACCGACCGCGTGCTGGGCCTGCATCTGGTGGGCGCCTGCGTGTCCGAGCTGGTCCACGAAGGCGTGCTGACGATGGAGTTCAACGGTTCGGCCGACGATCTGGCGCGCATCTGCCATGCGCACCCGACCCTGTCCGAAGCCGTGCACGACGCCGCCATGGCCGTGGCCAAGCGTTCAATCCACAAGATCAACTGAGTTGCAAGGTTTTGCGGCCGCCGCGTCCTCCGGGATGCGGCGGCCGTCTTTTTTTCCCGGCTCAGCCCGCGGAATCGATACCGGAGAAACCATGAAATCCGTCTGCGTCTACTGCGGCTCCAATGCCGGCAACAAGCCCGTTTATGCCGAACACGCCGTCGCCCTCGGCCGACGCATCGCCGCCGACGGCCTGCAACTGGTCTACGGCGGCGGCAACGTCGGCCTGATGGGCACCGTCGCCAATGCCGCGCTGGAAGCCGGCGGCGAAGTGATCGGCGTCATCCCGCGCCAGCTGGCCGATTGGGAAGTGGCCCACCGCGGCCTGACCAAGCTCGAAATCGTCGAAACCATGCACGAACGCAAGCGCCGCATGTTCGATCTGTCCGATGGCTTCATTGCCCTGCCCGGCGGCTTCGGCACGATGGAGGAGATCTTCGAGATGCTGACCTGGCGCCAGCTCGGCATCGGCCAGAAACCCTGCGCCTTCCTCGACGTGGACGGCTTCTACCAACCGCTGATCGCGATGATCGACCGCATGGTCGAACAGCGTTTCCTGCACCCGGACCAACGCGCCGACCTGTGGCACGGCGAGGACATCGACACCCTGCTCAGCTGGATGCGCAGCTACGTGCCGGCACAGGCCAGCAAGTGGATCGACGAGAAGCGCCGCAAAGCGATGATGGGCTGAGCTTCCCGCAGGTGCGGAAACACCTCGGCGCGTGGCGACGCGGCCACTGTCCCGGCGCTTCCGACGCCGTGGCCGCGCGGATCGACGAGAAGCGCCGCAAGGCCATGATGGGCTGAGCTTCCCGCAGGTGCGGAAACACCTCGGCGCGTGGCGACGCGGCCGGCTGCGGACATTCCCGGCACCACGTCGCACCGATCGACCGGAAACGCTGCCAGGCAATGACAAGCCGGGTGTTTCCCGAATTGCACGGACATGTGCGGCATCAGCGCATGCCGCACATGGTGATGCCGCATTGCGGACATCGTGTCTGTGCACTCCTCGTCCCCGTCCCGCATGCACATGCCAGCGTGAACCGACGGACCGGCATGTGAAAATGCAGGCTCCCGCATCACGAGCGCCCCCATGCCACTGCCTGACACTTTCACCGCCTTCCGCATCCGCAACGACGAGGCCGGCTATCGCAGCGGCCCGGAAACACTGCGACTGGACGAGCTGAGCCCCGGCGAAGTGGTGGTCAAGGCGGCCTATTCGTCGGTCAACTACAAGGACGCGCTTGCCGGTACCGGTAAGGGCAAGATCCTGCGTCGTTTCCCGCTGGTGGGCGGCATCGACGTGGCCGGTCACGTGGTGGCGTCCACCGATCCGCGCTACCGCGAAGGCGATGCCGTGCTGGCCACCGGTTGCGGCCTGAGCGAAACGCTGGATGGCGGCTATTCCGAATACGTGCGCCTGCCCTCGCGGGCCGTGATCCCGCAACCGGCCGGGCTGAGCCAGCGCGAAAGCATGATCCTCGGCACCGCCGGCTTCACCGCCGCGCTGGCGCTGTTCCGGCTGGTCGAGAACCGGCAGACCCCGGCGCATGGCCCGCTGGTGGTCACCGGCGCCACCGGCGGCGTGGGCATGCTGGCAGTGGACATCTTTACCAGCGCAGGGTTTGACGTGCATGCGGTCAGCGGCAAGGCCGACAAGGCGGATTTCCTGAAGTCGCTGGGTGCCGCCGAGGTGCTCGGCCGCGATGCGCTGTCCACCACGCGCCCGCTGGAGTCGGCGCGCTTCG
>DMID01000063.1 GCA_003449195.1 Lysobacteraceae bacterium
CTCGGTGTTGCCGCGCTGGTGGAAGATGGTCTGCCCGCGCGCGGCCAGCCAGCCGACCACCGGCCAGCCGGCGATCTCGCGCTTGGCGACGAATCCCATCATGCGCTGGCTGTGCATCACTTCGATGTCCACCCAGCTGACGTGGTTGGCCACGAACAGCACCGCCCCCGGCAGCGGCGTGCCGAACCGGCGCAGGCGCATGCCGAAGATCCGCATCAGCCCGCCCGACCACCAGCGGATCATGCGGTCGCCTAGGATCTCCGCGCCGACCGGCACGGTGGCCAGCGGCGGCAGCAGGCACAGCAAAGTGGCCGGCAGACCGATCAGCAGGTGAAGAACCAGCAACGGCAGCCGATAGAGGTAACGCAGCGGGCGCGACAGGTCGCCTCGGCGGGCTCCTGTCGCCAGATCGGGAGAACGGCTCATGCCGCCACGATACCGGATGGGTTCGGGGCGAAGCTACAGGGCGCCCCCTAGCCGGGGCGGAGGTTTTCGTGAGAATCTGGCCATGCTGCACTGGGGAGCCGCACGGAAAATGGGCATCGCGCAGTTTCCGTCATCGCTGGACGAAACCTCCGGCCTGCTGATCCACGCGATCGAGCAGGTTGGTGACGGCGTGCTGCTCATCGACGAGCGCAACCACGTGCTGTGGCTCAATGCGGCGGCCGTGGCGATCTGCGGCTGGCCGCGGGAAGAGCTGGCCGGCCAGAACGTGGGCGTGCTGGCGCCGCCGGAAATGCGCGAACGCTACGACACCGAGCACTATCCGGGCGAGCGCAACCGGATGCTCGAGCTGCTGGCCGATCCGCACGACATCCGCATGATCCGCAAGGACGGCCGGAACCGCTGGATCAGCTTCTCCCTGTCCGAAACCCGCGTCGGCGAGCGCCGCCTGCACCTGGCCGTGTTCCGCGACGTCACCGAGCAGCGCGCCCAGCAGCAACGGATGCGGCTGCTGTCGATGGGGCTGGACGGCAGCCGCAATGCCGTGATCGTCACCGACGCCGAGGGCCTGGCCGTCTACGTCAACGCCGGCTTCAGCCGCCTGTTCGGCTACTCCGAAGCCGAGACGCTGGCCAAGCGGGCCGCCGACCTGCTGGCCCGCAACTGCCGGGGCAGCGAGCCCCCGGCCGATCTGGCCGACTTTCTCGCAGGCCGGGCCGGCCTCCAGGCCGATCGCGTGCTGCACGACCGCCAGGGCCAGCCGCTGTGGTGCACGTGCGCGATCAACCCGATCTTCGATGAATACGGCACGCAGACCAATACCGTCTGCATCTTCACCGACATCACCCAGACCAAGATCCACGAAGTGCTGCAGCACCGCGTGCTCGACGCGATGGCGCACGAAGCGCCGCTGGCCGACGTGGCCACCCTGTTGTGCCACGAGGTCGAACGGTTGGCACCGCAGGTGCTGGCCACGGTGGTCCGGGTCGACAAGAGCGGGCGCCTGCGCCCGCTGGCCGCGCCGAGCCTGCCCGACGCCTACAGCCAGGCAATGGAAGGGCTGAAGATCGGCCCGGACATGGGCGCCTGCGGACATGCGGCCTACACCGGCGAAGCCACGCTGGTGCCGGATCTGCAGGTCCACCCCAGTTGGCAGGGGCTGCGCGCGTTCCTGCCGCCGGACCTGCATGCCTGCTGGTCCACGCCGATCAAGTCCAGCCACGGCCAGGTGATCGGCACGTTCGCCTTCTACTACCACGACCATGCCGGCCCGGTCGAACTGCACCGCCGTCTGGTCGAAGCCGGCATCCACCTGTGCGCCCTGGCGATGGAGCGGGAAGAGGCGCGCCACCGGATCCGCCGGCTGGCCTTCTACGACGAGTTGACCGGCCTGCCGAACCGGGCGCTGCTGCTCGCCCACGGCGACCAGGCCATCAGCGCCGGCGAGGACCGGGCGCTGGCCGTGCTGTTCATCGACGTGGACCGCTTCAAGCAGGTCAACGATTCGCTGGGCCACCAGGCGGGCAACGAGTTCCTGCGCGTCCTCGCCCAACGCCTGCAGGACCAGATCGGCCACGCCGACATCCTCGGCCGACTGGCCGGCGACGAATTCGGCATCGTGCTGCCCGACTGCGATGCGCGGCACGCCGCGGATGCGGCCGAACGGGTCCAAGCGGCCTTGTCGCAACCGTTGACGCTGGGCGGCGTGGTGGTCAAACCGTCGGTGACCATCGGCATCAGCATCCACCCGGACAACGGCCGCGACATGGATACCCTGCTGCAGCGCGCCGACATGGCCCTGCATCAGGCCAAGGCCGACGGCCGCGGCGATTTCCGCTTCTTCAGCGAGACGATGAACCAGCACGCGCAGGCCCATCTGGCGCTGGAAGCCGCGCTGCGCGATGCGCTCCAGAACGAGAGCCTGGAACTGTACTACCAGCCGCAGGTCCGCCTGCGCGACGGGCGCCTGCATGGCGTGGAGGCGCTCGCCCGCTGGCGGCACCCCGTGCTGGGCACGATTCCGCCGGTGCGCTTCATCCCGCTGGCCGAGGAGTGCGGGATGATCGCGGCCCTGGGCCAGTGGGCCTTGCGCACCGCCTGCCGGCAACTGGCCGCATGGCGCAAGGTCGGGCTGGACGTGCCCACCGTGTCGGTCAATCTGTCGCCGACCTGCTTCCACGACCCCAAGCTGGCCGAAACGGTCACCGCGCTGATCCGCGAATCGGGCCTGCAGGCGCGCGACCTGACCATCGAAATCACCGAGGAGGTGGTCCTCGACAGCCACCCGGAAACGCTGCGCACGCTGGCCGAACTGAAAACCTGCGGCATGCGCTTGTCGATGGACGATTTCGGCACCGGCTATTCGTCGCTGGGTTACCTGCGCGCGTTCCCGTTCGACAAGGTCAAGATCGACAAATCCTTCATCCGCGACCTGGGCGAGCAAAGCCAGGGCAGCGCGATCATCGGCGCGGTATCACACCTGTGCGAGAAGCTGGGCATCACCACCACCATCGAAGGTGTGGAGACCCAGGCGCAATTGGCACAACTGCAGGAGGAGCACTGCGCCGAGGGACAGGGCTATGTATTCGGGCGACCGATGCCGCTGGCAGAAGTGGAGGACTTCATCCTTCAATGGCCGGCACGCTGGAACCCGGCCACCTAGCGGCGAAGACAAAGCCGTAGCCCGGGTAAGCGCGACGCACCCGCAACTGCTGTTTCACAGGCAGGAAGAACGACAGATCTCTGCTCCCGGGTGCGCTGCGCTTACCCGGGCTACGTTGCTGCGTTCATCCTGACGGATCAAGCCTGACCTCAGTTGACCCCGCGGATGGCCAGGGTCAAGGCCAGCACGCTGAGGATCACGGCGATGGTGCCGTCCAGAATGCGCCAGGTGGAGGGCTTGGTGAACAACGGCGCCAACATGCGAGCGCCCAGCCCCTGCACCGTCAGCCACACGCCGCTGGCGGTCACCACGCCAATCGCAAAGGCCATGCGCGACTCACCGAAGTTGTCGGCGATCGAACCAATGACCATCATGTCCAGCCAGAAATGCGGGTTGATGATCGAGAAACCGGCCGCTGCCATCAGGGCTGCGCGCAACGACTGCTCGCCGTTGTCATCCAGCTTCATGCCACCGCCACCGGCCACCGCACGCCGCGCCGACTGCGCCGCATACCAGGTCAGGAAGGCAACACCACCCCACAGCAGGACGGTGGTCAGCCACGGCAACTGCGCGGTCAGCTGACGCAGGCCGGCCACGCTGGCCATGATGAACACCGCGTCGATGGCGAAGCAGGTGGCAATGATCGGAATCACGTGCTGGCGCATGATCCCCTGACGCAGGATGAACGCACTCTGCGCGCC
>DMID01000249.1:0-3141 GCA_003449195.1 Lysobacteraceae bacterium
CCGGCGCGGAACGATCCGTTGCCGCCGCACTGACGCGGCCGATGCACGCACCATGCGATCCTGCCGGCCCGTTCCGCCAAGCGGACCATTCGCCATGACCACGCTGATCTCCCCGCGAGCCCACGACCTCGGCGACGGCTTCGTCGTGCGCCGCGCCGTGCCGACCCTGCAGGCGCGCAGCATCGGCCCGTTCGTGTTCGTCGATCACATGGGGCCGGTGGTGTTCGAGCCCGGCCGCGGCATGGACGTGCGCCCGCACCCGCACATCGGCCTGGCCACCGTCACCTACCTGTGGGAAGGCGCCATCCACCACCGCGACACGCTCGGCTCGGATCAGGTGATTCGCCCGGGCGACGTCAACTGGATGACCGCCGGCCGCGGCATCGCCCACTCCGAGCGCACTCCCGACGCCGAACGCAGGCACGGCTACACCGCCCACGGCATGCAAACCTGGGTGGCGCTTCCGAAGGCGCACGAGGAAACCGCGCCGGCGTTCTTCCATCACGCGGCGGCTTCGCTGCCGCAGCAGCATCGCGACGGCGTGTTCCTGCGGGTAATCGCAGGCCGCGGCTTCGGCGAGGAATCGCCGGTGCGGGTATTTGCCGACACGTACAACGTGGCCCTGGACCTCGCCCCGGAGGCGGAGCTGTCCATCGACGACGACCATGCCGAACGCGCCGTCTACGTGCTCGACGGCGAACTGCAGGTGGACGGAGCCGACATCCCGCCGCAGCACCTGCTGGTGTTCGACCGCGGTACCCGTCCGCGCCTGCGCGCGAAGACGCCGGTCAAGGCAATGCTGCTCGGCGGCGAACCGCTGGACGGCCCGCGCCACCTGTGGTGGAACTTCGTGTCCAGCTCGAACGAGCGCATCGAGCAGGCCAAGGCCGACTGGCAGGCCGGCCGTTTCGGCACGATTCCCGGCGACGATGCCGAATTCATCCCGCTGCCCTACACCGCAGCCACGCCCAAGCCGGTGGACTACCCTTGACGGTGGTTGCCGACGGCAGCGCGCTTGGCTATGTTGCGGTGCGAAGTGACAGTCCCGTGACCACGGGGAAGGGACTGCCCGCCCAGCCTCTCTCGTTCGCAGACTCGGGGAACCGCGCTCGCATGAACATTGCCCTTCGTTGCCTCCTGCTCGGCCTGTTGCCGGTTTCCGGCCAGGTGCTGGCCCAGTCGCCGTTCGACTGCCCGACCCTGCCGCCCGACTCGGGCCTGCAATGGCAGAAGCTGGGCGGTGAGGACTACCTGTTCTGCAAGGCACTCACGGCCGACGGTACCCAGGTGATGGGCATCATGTTGACCCCGCGCGAGCCCAAGCTGAGCCTGCCGCGCAACAACCGCGAAGAACAGGGCAAGATCAACGACGAGAACTTCTACTGGTACGTGCCCGACCTGGCCGGCCGTGAGGGGCCTGCCTCCAGCCGCCGCATCGCGACGGTGGAAGTCGGCAAGAAGCGCTATGCGCAGATCACCATCGATGCGGCCGATGCCGCGCAGATGCACAGCCTGCAGAGCCTCGCCGAACGCATGGACATGGGTGACAGCCGGCAGGTCGCGTCCGGGCAGTGAGGAGCAAAGCGTGATCTCCGTCACCCGGCTCGGCTAGAGTTCGCCTGTCCGACCGGGCAAACATCACGGAGATGACCATGAAGTCGAGCAGCAAACTGGGGGCCGAAGCCCTCGGCACGTTCTGGCTGGTTCTGGGTGGCGCAGGCAGCGCCGTGTTCGCCGCGAAATTCGGCGGCGACGGCAATCCGCTGGGCATCGGTTTCGTCGGCGTGGCACTGGCCTTCGGCCTGACCGTGCTGACCGGTGCCTACGCGCTGGGCCACATTTCCGGCGGCCACTTCAATCCGGCGGTGAGTTTCGGCCTGTGGGCCGGCGGCCGCTTCCCGCTCAAGGACCTGATACCCTACGTGCTGGCACAGGTAATCGGCGCGATCCTCGCCGGCGGGGTGATCCTGACCATCGCGCAGGGCCGGCCGGACTTCGTGCTCGACCCGAATGCGGCAGGCGCGCTGGCCACCAACGGCTACGGCGCGTTCTCGCCGGGCGGCTACTCGGCCGGCGCGGCTTTCCTCGCCGAGACCGTGCTTACCGCCATCTTCCTGATCGTGATCATGGGCGCCACCGACTCGCGCGCGCCGGCCGGCTTCGCACCGCTGGCGATCGGCCTGTGCCTGACGCTGATCCATCTGGTCAGCATCCCGATCACCAACACCTCGGTCAATCCGGCCCGTTCGACCGGCATGGCCGTGTTCGTCGGTGGCACGCCGCTGGCGCAGCTGTGGTTCTTCTGGGTGGCGCCGCTGCTCGGCGGCTTGATCGGCGGGCTGGTCTATCGCGGCGTGGCGGGCAAGCCGGCCTGACCCACGTTCCGCCATCGCCGCCCGCATCATGCGGGCCGGCACGCAACGACGAAGGCCGGGCATTGCCCGGCCTTCTCTTTGACCGCCTAACCGCGGCACGGAAAGCTCAGAACCGGCCTTCCTGGAAATCGACGAAGGCCTGCATCAGTTCCTGCTTCGTGTTCATCACGAACGGGCCGTACTTGGCCACCGGTTCGCGCAGCGGGCGGCCGGCGACGAGAATCATCCTCAAGGCCTGCTGCCCGGCCCGCAGCAGCAGACGCTCGCCGCCGCCGAGCACGGCCAGCTCTTGCGTCTCCAGCGCGCGGGCGTCATCGCCCTCGCCCACCGTCGCCGCACCCTCGTAGGCATAGGCGAAGGCGTTGTGGCCGGCCGGCAGGTCGAAACTCCACGACGCCCCCGGCGCCAGCGCGATGTCCAGGTACACCGGTTCGGTGGCCGGCTGCGCGATCGGGCCGGCAACGCCGTCCACCGTGCCGGCGATCACCTTGACCGTCACGCCGCTGGCCGGAGTCGTCACCGGGATGCGGTCGGGCGCGTACTCCTGATACTTCGGCGCGGTCATCTTGTCGCGGGCCGGCAGGTTGATCCACAACTGGAAGCCGCGCATGCGCCCGGATTCCTGCTCGGGCATTTCCGAATGCACCAGGCCGCGGCCGGCCGTCATCCACTGCACGCTGCCCGGAGTCAGCAGGCCCTCATGGCCGTGGTTGTCCTTGTGCCGCATGCGGCCGTCGAGCATGTAGGTGACGGTCTCGAAACCGCG
>DMID01000249.1:3222-3714 GCA_003449195.1 Lysobacteraceae bacterium
AGGAACGGGTCCAGGTCCGGCAGGTCCGGGCCGCCGATCACGCGGGTCAGCTTGACCCCGGCGCCGTCGGACGTGGGCATGCCGCGCACCTTGCGGACGATGCGCGCGGTCTCGGGAAGCGGGGTGTTCATGCTCGGGCTCCAATGGAAGTTGCAAACAGGATGGAGGCGATCGCGTTGAAGGCAAACGCCACGAAAACCACCCTTCGTTCCATCCATGGAACGAAACCTCGCCGCCCGGCGCGTCGGCTCACGCCACATAGACGGTCTTGGCGTTCATGAACTCGCGGATGCCCGGCTCGGCCAGCTCGCGGCCGTAGCCGGAACGCTTGATGCCGCCGAACGGCAGGCGCACGTCGCTCTTGACCACCGCGTTGACGAAGGCCGCGCCGCATTGCAGGCGCTGGGCGATGCGCTCGCCGCGGGCGAGGTCGGCCGTCCACACGCTGCCGCCCAGACCGTAAGGACTGCCGTTGGCCACGGCGAGCGCCTG
>DMID01000248.1 GCA_003449195.1 Lysobacteraceae bacterium
CTTCGCCGCGGCCGCCGGCGGCGAGGTTGCCGCGGAATTCGTCGCCCTGCGGGATGCGCGCCAGCGCGTAGTCCACCGGCACGCCGTCGATCAGCAGGATGCGCTTGTCGCCGTCGCGGATTTCGGGGATGTAGCGCTGTGCCAAGGCCAGGCTGTGGCCGCCGTGGGTGAGGGTTTCGAGGATGACGTTGAGGTTGGGGTCGCCGGTGCGGGCGCGGAAGATCGACTGCCCGCCCATCAGGTCCAGCGTCTTCAGCACCGCATCGCCATGCTGGTTGACGAAGGCCTTCAGCTCGGCGGCATCGCGGCTCACCAAGGTCGGCGGGCAGCATTGCGGGAACAGCAGCGCGGCCAGCTTCTCGTTGAAGTCGCGCAGGCCCTGCGGGTCGTTGACCACCATTGCGCCGGCCTGCTGGGCCAGACCGAGGATGTGGGTGTCGTGCAGGTATTCGGCATCCACCGGCGGGTCCTTGCGCATCAGCACCACCTGGCCGGGGCCGAAGGCATGTTCGGCAAAATCGCCCAGCGTGTACCAGCCGGCCTTGTCGTCGCGCACGCTCAGCGGCGCGGTGACGGCCACGGCACGGCCGTCGCGCACCGACAGCCCGCCCGGACGCACGTAATGCAGGCGGTGGCCGCGCCGCTGGGCTTCCAGCAGCATGGCGAAGGTGGTGTCCTTGGCGATCTTGATGTGCGCGATGGGGTCCATCACGACGACGACATCCAGCGGCATGGTCCGGCCTTGGCAAAAACGCGAGGAGGCGATGTTAGCCGAAGCGGCCGCCCGCCCGGGCCGGAAACGCCGGGACACTGCGATCCGGAATCGCGCAATAGTGAGAATTCCGTCGCACAATGCATCCGGTGAATGCACGGCCGATGCTGGCCGCTGCGTTGCATCCTTGCAGTGGCGGCGGGGCTGGGATATAGATTCACAACGCACTGGTGCCGCGAACGAGAAGAGCGCCTGCGCGCTCGGGGACATCTGAATGACTGACACGAAGGCGCAAGCCGGTGGGCTGGCCGGGGATCTGGAAGGGCTCCGGGTAATGGTGATCGACGACTCGAAGACCATCCGGCGCACGGCCGAAACCCTGCTCAAGCGCGAAGGCTGCGACGTGACCACTGCCAGCGACGGTTTCGAGGCGCTGGCCAAGATCGCCGACACCCAGCCGCAGATCATCTTCGTCGACATCATGATGCCGCGCCTGGATGGTTATCAGACCTGTGCGCTGATCAAGGGCAACCAGCTGTTCAAGGCCACGCCGGTGATCATGCTGTCCTCCAAGGACGGCCTGTTCGACAAGGCGCGCGGGCGCATCGTCGGCTCGGAGCAGTACCTGACCAAGCCTTTCACGCGCGAGGAGCTCCTCGGCGCGATCCACACCCACGTACAACACGCACACGCCTGACCGGGGGGTAAGGCACCATGGCTCGCATTCTGCTGATCGAGGATTCGCCCACCGACCGGGCCGTGTTCACCCAATGGCTCGAGCGCGGCGGACATGCCGTGACCGTGGCCGCCAATGCCGAAGACGGGCTCGACATCGCCAAGCGCGACAAGCCGGACCTGATCATGATGGACGTGGTGCTGCCGGGCATGAGCGGTTTCCAGGCCACGCGCGCGCTGTCCAGGGACCTCGGCACCAAGGCCATCCCGGTGCTGATCGTCAGCACCAAGAGCATGGAAACCGACAAGGCCTGGGGCATGCGCCAGGGCGCCGCCGATTACGTGGTCAAGCCGCCGCGCGAGGATGATCTGCTTGCCCGCGTCAACCATTTGATCGGCGCCGCCTGATGCGTTCGGCCTTCGACATTCTGGCCGACTACGAGCGGCGCAGCCTTGCCCACAAGGTCCAGCTGCCGGCACGTGAAATGTCTCCGGACATGTGGCGCGGGGTCGGTTATCGCATCGGCGACCGGCGGCTGGTCTCGGATTTCCGCGAAGTGGTCGAAATCGTGCCGATGCCGCCGGTCACGCCCGTGCCCGGCGCGCAGCCGTGGCTGCTGGGCGTGGGCAACCTGCGCGGCAACCTGTTCCCGGTGGTGGACCTGAAGTTGTTCCTGCAGGGCGAGCGCACCGAGTTCCAGGAAGGCCAGCGCGTGCTGATCATGCGCCAGCAGGGCGGCGACGTGGCTCTGACCATCGACGAGCTTTACGGCCAGCGCGGCTTCATGCCCGACCAGCGCATCGCGGCCGGCGATCTGGCAGCGGGCCGGTTCGGCCATTTCGTCGAATACGGTTTCCACGGCGAGGACGGCCACGACTGGGCCGTGTTCTCGCTGTCCGTGCTGTCGCGCACCCCCGAATTCCGCCAGGCCGCCGCTGCCTGAGCATCCACGGCAACTCCATTCAGCCCGAGGTCGAACCACGATGAGTACTGCACCCGATTCCTCCAAGGCCGGCAAACTCGGCGGCGCCGGGAGCGGCTTCTGGCTGGGATTGCTGCTGTTGTCGGTCGTGGTGTTCGGCGCCAATACCGGCGTTTCCACGTGGCAGGGCAACCGGCTGGCCGGTGCGGGCACCGGCGCGGCCGACCTGCAGGTGCTGTCCCAGCAGCTGGCCAACCAGGGCCGCGATGCGGTCACCGGCAACGCCTCGGCCTACAAGGCATTCAAGGACACCAAGGGCAAGATCGATGCCACCGTCGCCACCCTGCAGAGCCGCTTCGGGCAGGAGCCGGGCGTGTCCGACGCGCTGGCCCAGGTGGCCGCGACGTGGGCGCCGCTGGACAAGAGTGCGCAGCAGATCATCGCGGCCGAGCCGGCGGTGCTGGCACTGGCTGGCAACGCCGACCGCTTCACCCAGCGCGTGCCGCAGCTTCAGGCGCAGTTGAACGAAGTGGTGCGCGCGATGTCCGGCAGCGGTGCGCCGGCCGGACAGGTGTACAGCGCGCTGCAGGAAGTCGTGGTGGCCGGCACGATGGCCCGGCGCATCGCCGAAATCCGTGCCGGCGGCAGCGGCGCGGCCATGTCCGGCGATGCGCTCGGCCGCGATGCGCTGGTGTTCGCGCGGGTGCTGGACGGTATGGACAAGGGCAATGCGGAGCTGGGCATCGCGCCGGTGCGCAACCCGGCCGCGCAGGCCTCGCTCGGCCAGGCGCGCGCGTTGTGGGAGCAGATGCAGAAGGACCTGGATGCCATCACCGGCTCGTCGAAGAACCTGTTTGCGGCGCAGGCGTCGGCCACCACGCTCACCGGCGGTTCGGCGCGGATGCTCGATGACAGCAAGAAGCTGTTCGACGCGTTTTCGGCGTTCGGTTCGGCACGCGACACGCGCCTGTTCCCCAATTTCTGGATCGGCGTGGTGTCCGGCGGCCTGCTGCTGGTGTCAATCATCTGCTTCGTCTGGAGCTCGGTGCGTTCGCGCCAGCGCGAGCAGGACATCCGCTACCAGGCCCAGGTGGAATTCAACAGCCGCAACCAGCAGGCGATCATGCGGCTGCTGGACGAAATCAGCTCGCTCGGCGAGGGCGACCTGACGGTGAAAGCCTCGGTGACCGAGGACATGACCGGCGCCATCGCCGACGCCATCAACTACGCCGTGGACGAGCTGCGCAACCTGGTGACCACGATCAACGGCACCTCGGTGCAGGTGGCCGCGTCTGCGCAGGAAACGCAGGCCACCGCAATGCAGCTGGCCGAAGCGGCCGGCCACCAGTCCGACGAAATCAATAGCGCGTCCGAGCGCATCAACGAAATCGCCGCGAGCATCGAGCAGGTGTCCAACAACTCCACCGAATCGGCCGATGTGGCGCAAAAATCGGTGCAGATCGCCGCCGAGGGCGCGGGCGTGGTGCGCGAGACGATCCAGGGCATGGACCAGATCCGCGACCAGATCCAGGAAACCTCCAAGCGCATCAAGCGGCTGGGCGAGTCGTCGCAGGAAATCGGCTCGATCGTGGAACTGATCAACGACATTTCCGAGCAGACCAACATCCTCGCGCTCAACGCGGCCGTGCAGGCGGCGTCGGCGGGCGAGGCCGGCCGCGGTTTCGCGGTGGTGGCCGACGAAGTGCAGCGGCTGGCCGAACGCACTTCCGGCGCGACCCGACGCATCGAAGGCCTCGTGCAGACCATTCAGGCCGATACCAACGAAGCGGTCAGCTCGATGGAGCAGACCACCGCCGAAGTGGTGTCCGGCGCACGCCTGGCCGAAGACGCCGGCACCGCGCTGACCGAAATCGAGCGCGTGTCCAACGCGTTGAACGACCTCATCAAGAACATCTCCCAGGCCGCGCAGCAGCAGGCCGGTGCGGCCGCCGACATCACCCGCACGATGGATGTCGTGCGACGCATTGCCGCGCAGACCTCCAGCGGTGCCGGACAGACTTCCGAGTCGATCGGTCGCCTGGCACAGCTGGCCACGGACCTGCAGCGTTCGGTCGCCGACTTCAAGTTGCCGGCCTGACGGATGCGGACGCAGGGGGACAGGACGATTCCGATGAAGCGAGCCAAGACATCCGACACCGGCTGCCGCGCACTGTGCGGCATGGCCGCGATTGCCTGCGGAGGCCATGCATGAGCGCACTTCGTCATGCGATGAGCCATGCCGTGCTGGGCTGGGTCAAGCCCGAACTCGACGAGACCCTGCGCAAGGCGCGGGCCGAGATCGAGGCCCATGTCGAGGCTCCCGCCGAAGCGGGCCACATGGGGGCTTGCGCGGCCTACCTGCACCAAGTGCAGGGCACGCTGCGCATGGTCGAACTATATGCCCCGGCGATGGTCGCCGAGGAAATGGAGCAACTGGCGCAGGCATTGCAGCAGGGCAGCGTCGGCAACGTGGAAGATGCCGCCGCCACGCTGATGCGCGGCACGATGCTTCTGCCGGATTACCTGGAGCGCCTGCAGGACGGGCACCGCGACATTCCGATCGTGCTGCTGCCGCTGCTCAACGAAATCCGCGCGGCGCGCGGCGCGGCGGGGCTCAGCGAAAGCGCATTGCTGGCCGTCGGCCCGGCCGACGATGGCCCGGCGCCGAGCGAAGAGGAAATCGAACACGCGCGCGGCAGCCTGAGCGGGCGCAATCGCGCGCTGCTCGACAGCGTCGGCGGTGCGTTGAAGGAAGAGTTGCTGCGCACCAAGGATGCGCTCGACCTGCATCTGCGCACCGGCGGCGACATCGGCGAGTTGAAGCCGCAACTGGATGCCTTGTCCAGCGTGGCCGACACGCTCGGCATGATGGGGCTGGGCATGGCCCGCAACGTCGTGCAGCAGCAGCGCGCCACGCTGGCCGGCATGATCGACGGCACGGCACCTGCCGATGATGGCGCCCTGCTCGACATCGCCGGGGCCTTGCTCTATGTCGATGCGATGCTCGACGAACAGGTCGATCACCTCGGTGCTCCCGCCGAGGCCGACGATGGAGCCGGTGCAGTCGAAATGCGGCGCACGCTCGACGTGCTGTCGCAGGAGGCCATCGCCAACTTTGCCCGTGCCCGCGAAGATTTCGTCGCCTTCATCGAAACCGGCTGGGATCACTCGCGTCTGGCCGAAGTGCCGGCGCTGCTCGGCGAGGTGGTCGGTGCCTTGCGCATGCTCGACCTGCCGCAGGCCGCCGATTATCTGGAAGGCGTGCGTCGCTACATCGGTGCCGAACTGATAGAGCGGCGGCGCGTGCCCGGCGGGCATCAGCTCGATACGCTGGCCGACGCGATGGCCAGCTTGGAGTATTACCTCGAAGCCCTGCGTGACCGGCGCCCGAACCGCGACGAAATCCTCGACATCGCGCGGGCCAGTCTGGAAACCCTGCACTACTGGCCTTTGCCGGTTGCCGCCGCATCGGTTGGCGATGCATCCGTCGACGAGGATGCCGCCGCGTCGCCTGCGCAATCCGATGCCGGGCTATTGTCCGTACAGGATGCCGCCGCCATTCCCGACGTCGCGGCTGCGGAGGGCACTGCCCATTCGCCGGCAGCGGCGGATGCGTCGTCGTCGTTTGGCGAAACCGACATCGATGCCCTCCAGTTCGATGCGGATGCGTTCGACCCCGCCACGGCATTCGATGCGGTGGCGGCCGAACCTGTCACGCAGCCGCTGCCGGACACGATGCTTGCCACGCTTCCGCAAACGCGTTCGGAGCAGCCGCCTGCGGATGCCGCGCATGCCGCAGGCTTGCCGGCCCTGGCCGATGATCAGGCCGCATTGCCGGGAGTGGCTGCGGAGCCGGACGAGCCCGTCTATCCGATGGCGCCCGCGGCGCAATCGCCGGCCGTGACGGTGGCCGATGGCGGTTTCGACGAGGAAGTGGACGGCATCGACAGCGACATCCGCGATGTCTTCCTCGAGGAATTCGACGAGGAGATGGTCAACCTCGAGCGCTTGCTGCCGGTATGGAAGGCCGCGCCGGACAACATGGAGTCGCTGCGGCCAGTCCGCCGCGTGTTCCACACACTCAAGGGCAGTGGCCGGCTTGTCGGTGCGAAGACCTTGGGCGAGTTCAGCTGGAAAATCGAGAGCATGCTCAACCGCGTGCTCGACGGCAGCCGTCCGGCCAGCCCGGCGGTGGTGGCGATGGTCGATCAGGCCGTTGCCGTGTTGCCGCAGATCAACGCCGCGCTGCGCGGGCAGGCGCCGATCCGTGCCGATTTCGGCCGCCTGGAGGCCGTGGCCGAGCGCATCGCCGCAGGAGAGGACGTCTACGTGCAGGCGGAGCCGCCGGCTGCGGCAGAGACGATTCCGGAAGTCTCGATGCCGGCAGAGCCGGTGGATGTTGCGGCGCCTGCATCGGTCGATGTGCCATTGGCCGAGGTTGACGCCGAGGCCATGTCCGAGCCTGTCGTTGCCGAAGGCACGCCGGCTTCGGTGGACAGCGTCCTGCTAGAAATTCTCGAAGCCGAAGTCGGCGGCCATCTGCAGACCTTGCGTGGCTGGTTGACGCAGGCGGAGGTCGATCCGCAGCCGGCAGACGAGCCGCTGTTGCGTGCCCTGCACACCATCAACGGCGCGTTCGCGATGACCGACGTGCCCGAAATCACCGAAGTCACCGGGCGGGCGGAAACCTACGTCCAGCGATTGCTGGCCGCGGGGCAGCTGCCTTCGGGCGAGGGCGTGTCCGCACTGGCCGATGTCGCCGCGGCGATCTCGACCTGTCTGGAGGCCCTGCGCGGCACGGCTCCCCGCATTCCGGCATTTGCCACGTTGGCCACGCGTCTGCAGCCGCTGGTCGATGCGTTGCCGGCGGCACAGTGGCCGCCGGTCATGGAGCTGCACGATTTGGACGAAGACGAAGACGCGGGCGAGGTTGCCGCGACGGCGTCCGCATCCGAAACCGTCGACAGCAACCCCGTGGTCACCACCGAAGCACTTGGCGATGCCGACGACATTGCGCGCTTCGTCGATGGCTTGCCGGCCTCTGCGCACGCGCCCGATGCGGCCGACGTTGCCCATGGCGACATGCCCGGCAGCGAGACGGCTGCGCCGATCGAACAGGCGCCGCACCGCGATCTGCCGTTGAAGGCCGCGGACTGGAGCTGGAGTGCCACCTACGCCCCGGTCGCCGCGCGACATTCCGACGATGCACTGCCCGGCCAGCTGCCGGAGGATGTTGCGGCGCAGATCGAGACGACATCGCAGGATGTGCCCTCGGGCCCGGAATCGTCCGATCAGGCCGTCGCCGAGGAGGGCGCTCGGCTCACGCCTGCCGCAGAGGTTCCGGTGGACGAACACTCGGCTCTCGATGCCGCCGTTGCTGCGGGATCGGCACTGGACAGCTTCCTGGCTGAAGCCGTGCCGTCCGTGGCGGCACAGGACGAAATGGTCGAGGTTGCCGAGCCTTCTGCTTCGACGGTCGCCGAGGAAGTGCCAGAGCCGGTGGGCGAATCGTCGCCGGACGGCGCGCTGGAGCATGCGGGTGTCGATGCGACGGATGCCGCACCGTCCGTCGTGTTCGATGGGGGCCCCGTCGATGTGCCGGTGCCGGCCGAGGCTGAGGTCGCCGAGGTCGTGGCCTTGATCGCCCCGCCGGTCGCGGAGGCCGTTCCCGAGCTTGCTGCGGATATTGGGCCGGATTCCTCACTGCCGCTTGCCCAGCCCGCCAATGCGGTGTCGGCGACGGGAGACGCTGGCGACAGTGCCGCCACCTCGCCCGAGATCGAGGAAGAACCTGCCGATGCGGTCGCGCCCGTCGATGCCGAGGCCTCGGCCGACGAGGTTCCGCTGCCGGCAGCGATGCACGATGCGCCCGAGCCCGAGCCCGAGCCGGCACCTGAAGACATGCGGGTTTCCGGCGAAGTGGCAAGGGCACCGCTTGCCGATGCCATTGCACCGGCCGACGCGCACGCATCGTCCGTTCCGGAGCAGCTCGATCCCGAGTCGGAGATCGAGCCCGTGCAGTCGCGGCAGGTCACGGTCGAAGCGGAGCGCGATGTCGTTTCTCTCGCACGGGAAGGCGAGGCGTTCGCCTGGTCGGAAGCTGCATCCATCGTGCCCGAACCCGTGCATGCCGATGACGTGGCCGCAACCGGGACTGCATCTGTCGACGATCTTGCCGATGCCGCGCCCGCCACGTTTGCCGGCCATGAAACCCGGTCCACGCAGCCTGCGCGGCAGGACGAGGACGCGCTCGACGAGAGCGGACTGGACATGGAGCTGGTCGAAATCTTCGTCGAGGAAGGGCGCGACCTGCTCGACCATTGCGACGGCCTGCTCGCCGCCTTGCGCGAAGCGCCGGAGGATCACGAGATCTTCGCCGGCCTGCAGCGCGACCTGCACACGCTGAAGGGCGGTGCGCGCATGGCCGGCATCAACGCCATCGGCGACCTGGGCCATGCGATCGAGTCGTTGCTGGAGGCGGTGGCTTCCGGGCGTACCGCGTTCTCGGTCGGCGACGTCCGCCTGCTCGAACGCGGGTTCGATCATTTGCACTATCTGTTGACGCGGGTTGCCGCGCGCCGTGCCCTGCTGCCGCCGGATCAGCTGGTACAGATGTTCGATGACCGCGCCGCCGGCTTGCCCGTGGTGGATGCCGAAGCGGGAGCGGACGTTGCGGCCGCCGTCGGCGAGGCGCTGCCCGCGATGCCCGAGGCGGACGCCGAGGGTGCTGTCGCGGCTCCG